>JAGQWA010000430.1 GCA_020437725.1 Bacteroidota bacterium
TTTGTTTAAGTCTAATTCGGCTTCCTGCTCTTGATTTACCCTTTTGGTTTAGGTGGGTAATCTGTGCTTTACCTTGCTTTTTGCGCACCATGTATTTTCTAATGCGCTTTTGAGCAACCATTTCTCGGTTTTGAACCATACCCAAAACAGCTTCGCCAGCTTGCATTAGCACCAATAGGTTGTTCTCGGTAAAATCTGGGATGGTACCAAGAAAGTCAGCAACTTTCATATCTTCTGTTAAGCTTCCATAGGTTACTGGTAAATGCAGAATTCCAGCCTTTTCACCCTGAGCATCTAAAATCTCAAAAGAGTGCTTTTTAGGGTTGGCCCAAAAGTGCATAGTAGGCCATTCAGACACTAAAATGGCTTTAGGAGAATGGGGTAGATGTATGCGCTTATTAAGCTCAATGGGCATTTGGCAAAGGTGGAGAAGGGCTATCGAATTAAATGAATGGTTCCTTTTTTAATTTCCGTTTCAGTTTTTAAAACATAATAATACACCCCAACAGGCGCTATTTCTCCATTTATTTTTCCATCCCAAACATGCAATGGATTTACTGATGTTGCCACCATCTGACCCCAACGCGAGAATATGGTTATATCAAACTCTTCAGCATCAATTGCAGAGAATGCTAAAACGTCATTAATTCCATCATCATTAGGGGAGAAGGCGTTAGGGAAAGCCATTTGAGCATTTAAGTCAATGATGTTGCTTTCAAAGCGAACACCCAAAATGCTATCAAAGGCCACAACACGAACCAAACCATTTAAATCAGCAATTGCTAATTGGTTTTCTGTTGGCTCCGCAAACATTTGCCAAACCCCATCAACCAACTTTTCACCTTTCACTTTTAACTTTTCACCAACCAACGGCTGATTCCAATAAATCTCTTCGTTCAACTCATCATACTTCAACAACAAATTCTGAAACAAAACGGGTTTGGTGTTTCTATCACAACTGTCGAGCAAAAAGAAACGGTAGTTGTAAACGCCAGAATCGGCTTTGGTTGCTTGGTCGGTATAATTATAGCCATACGCGGTTCTGGTATGTGAGCCAATACGCTCAATAAACCCTGATTTCTGTTGCAGGCTATCCCAATAAATCTGCACTTTGTTTTGGGCGTTGCATTTAACCAATAAAGGGTAGTGTTTGCTTTCTGGGCCAAAGCCTTCTTTTACTCTTATGCGCTGTGTGTCAGTAGTTATGCAGCCGTTGTCGGTTTCGCAAAGCTGAACAACAGAGAAAACCCCCGAAGTATCTACTTTAAACTTTAAACCTTCAACTTTAAACTGATGTCGGGTGTAACTAATTTTAGCAGGCACTCCACTCGATCTATCTTGAATGCCAATTTCAACTGGCGCACAAACATTGGCTTTATCGAATGCAAATCCTGGCTTTCTTGCAGGTTGCACATAAATGGCGCTGTCTTTTATAATCCAATCGTCGCAAAAGCCATTGCTGTAGTTCATTTTAACAGTAAACCAGCCCAGCCTTGTAAAAGTGATTTTCGGGTTTCGTTCAGTTGAAGAATGCCAAACCGTATCGTTTTGCCAAAACTCCCAAATAAAGCTTTCGCCTTTGATAGCGTGTATGGTATCTGTTTGGGTGATGGGTTGGAAAAGGGTTGGCGCGTGTTGGCAGGTGGTGTCATGGTCAGGAATAGAACTGAGAACTTTGGTACTTTTTAAAACAAGTGATTCATTAAGTCTATATCCGTACAATGACTCAAGTTTATAGTCAATTGTGGTGTCTTGGTTTAGTTGCGAAATGACCAGAGTATCTGTGGTGACACTAGAACCATCTTTAAAAATAAATTCTGGAGTTTTAAAAGGATATAAATTGTCGAAATAGACTTTGGTTTCAGAGCAATTGCGATCAATTATTGGCGTAGAACTGGATAAATCAATATTGAAAAGGAAAGGTTGAGACGACACATCACTGCTTAATTCATACTGAAGATGATTTAAATGACTCGGGAATTGAAGCCAGTTGTATGTAGTATCAAAAACTGTAGGGTTTCTACTAATAATGTGATACGAGTAACTGGTCATATAGCCGGTTAAACAACATTGGTTATTTCCAGCACTAAGACTAAACGAGTTGAATAAAAAGTAATTCGACAACAAGATTTCCTGCCAAAGTGTGTCTTGGTTAAGATTAACAATCGCTATTTGAGTATAATAAGTATCTAATTCTTGTCTGGACAATGCACCATAAATCCAATCATTTAGCTGGTAATTAAATACAATACTCTGATCTACACTGAAGATTTCGGGTAAAGAATCAAGGTTGAATTCCTTTGTTTGTATATCAACTTGTGCTCGATAGAATTTTTGATCTTTTATTTCAATTCCATTCCAAAACAAAGAGTCATAAGCACTTCCAAATGCTCCTTGAATAATGAAGTCGATTTTATCATCAGGTGTAATTACATAGTCTAAAAACTTAATTCCCCTGGGAATATTTAAAAACTCACTACCCATCGATGTATCGGTGGTCAACATCAACCTGTTATAAATTTGAGAATCTTTGTCAATATGAAAATGTAGTAAGGAATTGTATTTATCATTTCCGCGTGAAAGCATCGGCTCTATTCCAAGCATTCCATATCGATTGCTAGGGTCTTCATGATAGAACTTTAAAACGCCGTTTGTATCAATTAAACCCCAATGTTGTTTGCATTCCAAATTCTTTGGTGTCGCCGATCTAAATGAAAATCCAAGAGACCCGTTAACTACATTGATGCTTAGAAAATTAATATCTCTATTAAATTCTGCGTCAATATGAATACTATCAAATCTGGTCAGGTCATTTGAGTAAATGTGGCAGTAGATATGTGTGGTATCAGCAATTTCAGTGTTATAGACCAAAACGGGTTTGGTTCCATTTAGTAGTTCAAGTTTAGATGAGCCATAAAAGGGTTTGTATGAAAGAATGTTGCC
>JAGQWA010000431.1 GCA_020437725.1 Bacteroidota bacterium
GGTTTAATATCTGATGTATTTAGTAAGCTCAATATGGAATCAACAATTTCAGAAGTTGTGTTCTTTTTTGAAAGCACTATTCCGATGCTGGTATCTTGAATCATTTGAGCATTAAAATCTAATTCCTTATTGTTAAAATCATTGAATGTAACGATTGGAATATTATAGGTAACTGCTTCGGTAATAATTCCTATTCCTGGCCGACAAACAATTGCGCCAAGCGTACCAAAATCTGAGTCATTAAAAGAAAACCGCTGCAATTTTTCAGACCCTACCAGTTCAGCTATTGCGTTATCAATAAAAACTCTTTCCGGAAAATGACTAGCTAGTTCAATTGCTAGCTCTGCAAAACGCTCTACATCTTGCCCAGATTTTCCTGATGTTATAAGAATATTATTTTTTACATCTGAAGAAATTGATTTCTTTATTGTAACCCAAGGTATTGAAACAGGCGATGTATAAGTGCTCAGAGCAGGCATTCCAAAATGATCAATATGCAACATTGCTGGCATATTTTTAACTAGTAGGTTTCGTTCTATCTCAATTACCTCCTTGTTTTCGCTGGTTTCTGGTAAAATGTCAGACCATATAAATGAACCTATCAAGATTGTGTCGGGCCTAAACTCTAATGGGGCAGCTATATTGTCACTAATTGAGACGGTTGCATTTTTAAATTCTGGAATATTAGAAAGTTGTTCTGTCCAGAGTTTATATTTACTAAAAAAATCTTGCCTGTTTGCACTTAATAGGCTTATAGACATATCGTTTTTAAATACCGAATAGGTAGATGCATTTCTTAACAATTTGCTACCTGAACTCAACACATAATCTTTAGAAGATTGCGAAACAAACCAATGAATCTTTAAGTTACTTCTTCTAACTATTAATTCATTAGCAATTTCAACACTTCTTTTAATATGGCCTCTGCCGTTAGGACAAACGGTGTAAAAAACTGAAATTATGCGTAATAGTTTTTATACCAGCTTATAAACTGATGAATTCCGTGTTCTATACTGGTGTTTGGTTTATAGCCAAGGTCGTTAATTAAGTCGGTTACATCTGCATATGTAGCAGGTACATCGCCGGGCTGTAAAGGCAAGTAATTTTTTATTGCTTCAACTCCGAGTTCATTTTCTATGGCTTTAATAAAATCCATTAGTTGAACTGGTTGATTGTTACCTATGTTATAAACTTTATACGGCGCAATAGATGAACCGGGATCTGGCGTTGCGCCTGACCAATTTATATTAGGCTCTGGTTTGTTCAAAATAACCCTTTTTACACCTTCTACTATATCGCCCACATAAGTGAAATCACGCTTCATTTTACCGTAATTAAAAACATCAATTGGTTTTCCATCTAAAATTGCCTTGGTAAATAGAAATAGAGCCATATCTGGACGACCCCATGGCCCATATACTGTAAAAAATCGAAGCCCTGTTGTTGGCAAACCAAATAACTGACTATATGTATGCGCCATTAGTTCATTACTTTTTTTAGAAGCAGCATACAAAGAAATGGGATGATCTATATTATGATGAACCGAGAAAGGCATAGTTTCGTTTAATCCATATACACTCGATGAACTAGCATAAGCTAGGTGCTCAACACTATTATGACGGCAAGCTTCTAAAATGTTTACAAAACCAACAATATTACTGTTAACATAGGCCATTGGATTCTCTAGGCTATAACGAACACCAGCTTGTGCTGCCAAATTACATACATGAGAAAATTTCTCTATGGCAAACATCTTGTCTAAGGAATTTTTGTCTTCAAGACCAATTCTATAGAAGGATAAGTTTTTGAACTTAGAGCTTATTATGGCTTGGTTATACTCAATTGCAGATTTTTCAAAACCTAAGTTACGCAACCTGTCATACTTTAAGTTTATATCATAGTAATCATTTATAATATCAAGACCAACTATCTCTATATTATCCATTGATATCATCTTTTCAATTAGATGATACCCAATAAAACCAGCCGCACCTGTAATAAGTAATTTCATATTGAACTGTGAATTCTACAATCTTTTATCAACTTGTTCTCTAGGCAAAATGCTCTTTACGTCGTACAAAACAGATTTTTCATTTCTATATTGAGACAAATCCATTTCTAAGAACTCATTATGAGCAACGGCTAAAATAATGGCCGAATACTTCTTATCAGCAATGCTTTTTGTTAAATTAATGCCATATTCATGCATTACTTCTTGGCTATCGGCCCAAGGGTCGTAAACATCAACATTTAATTCATAATCATTTAATTCCCTAACAATGTCGATGGCTCTTGTATTTCTTATATCTGGGCAATTTTCTTTAAATGTAATTCCTAACATTAAGACATTGGCGCCCTTAATTGAAACATTTTTATTAATCATTAATTTAATTATCTCATCAGATACGTATTTTCCCATTCCGTCATTTAGCCTTCGACCAGCAAGAATAATTTCAGGATGATATCCAACTTCTTGTGCTTTTTGTGCTAAATAATATGGATCAACACCAATGCAGTGACCACCAACTAGCCCTGGTCTAAAAGGTAAAAAATTCCATTTTGTTCCGGCGGCTTCTAGTACTTCTAGAGTATCTATACCAAGTAATCCAAAAATTTTAGACAACTCATTAACGAATGCAATGTTTATATCACGTTGTGAGTTTTCAATAACTTTTGCTGCTTCTGCAACTTTAATTGAAGGAGCTAGATGAGTGCCTGCAACTATTACTTGATTATAAATTTCATCAATTACCAATCCAACTTCAGGTGTAGATCCGCTGGTTACTTTTTTGATTTTTGTTACTGTATGCTTTTTATCGCCAGGATTTATTCGTTCTGGACTATAACCCACAAAGAAATCTTTATTGAATGCTAAGCCAGAAACTTTCTCTAAAACAGGTATACACTCTTCCTCTGTAGCTCCAGGGTAAACTGTA
>JAGQWA010000432.1 GCA_020437725.1 Bacteroidota bacterium
AGCAAAGCCTTATAAATAAAGAAGCGAAAAAGTACGAAACCAAATCTCAGCGCAACCAATTCTTGTTTAAAATGCTTAAATTTGGCCCTGTTAAGGAAACAAAAAAAAAAAAAAAAGAGATATTGGCTAATATCGCCCAATCAGAAATTAATGAACTGGCAAAACAACTTTTGCCAGTTGAAGATTTAGTGATTGTGGTAGCGGGCGATAAAAACAAAATTTCTCAAGAACTGGAATCTCTTAATTGGGGTTCAGTATCCATTATTGAAAATAACTTTCAATCACAACCATCATGACCTTTTCCAAAACCCATATTGCCATAGTAGCAACTTTGCTTCTGGCTGCTACCCTTATCAGTTTCAAAGCCGATAAAAAAGTAGTTAGCTGGAATTACAAAGTAGAGTGCATAAATGGCAACGAAGTAAAACTAACCGCTACCGGCACAATTACCAAAGGTTGGCATGTGTATTCGGTAGAGCAATTGGAAGGTCTTTTTGCACCAGCACCATCAAGCGTAATTTTGGTTGATACTTTAAACCTAGAGAAAAAAGGTGCAACCACCAGTCCTTCTAAAATTCATGAAGATTGGGACCCCGCTTTAGAAATGAAATCGAAGTACTACGAAAATGAGATTGTAATGGAGCAAAGCTTCAATATACTCAACAAGACAGATTCAGTAAGATTTATGATAGAATTCCAGGCCTGTGATAACAAGCAATGCATATTTCCATTTCCGGAACGCATTGCATTACCCATGCCTGAAAAATGTAACTAGATGAAGAGATTCAAGCTCATAAAACTATTAGCCCTACTAGCCATTGCTTTTGGTGGAATTGCGGAGTTAAAGGCGCAAGATCCCGTAAAGTGGGAAGTAAAGGCAGAATGTTTAGGCGATAAGAAAGTGAAGTTAATTGCCACCGCCACAATAGAAGACGGTTGGCATGTTTATGATGTAGTAGCCATTGAAGAAAGCGACCCCATCAAGGCACTCAGTGTCCCTACTCCGACGAGACTTTATACCGACGATGCCGAAACCTTTAAGGATTTAGGTGAAACTACGTCGCCAACTAAAGTACATGAAGAATTTGACCCAGTTCTTGACATGAATTCTCGCTATTGGGACAAGCATTGTATAATTGAAAGAACGGTTGAGTTACTAAAAGATGTAGAAACCATTGAATGCTACATTGAGTACCAAAGCTGTGATGACAAACAGTGCATTTTCCCAATGCCAGAGCTGATAGAAGTAGAAGTTCCAGCGCAATGCAGAACAGCTAATTCTGAAAAAAACACCGGCATAAACGCTGATGGGATGAGTATGTCAACTACAAAACCAGGAGATGACAATACAGAAGAATCTGACGACCCAAACGCAGATTCTGATAACCCTGGTAAGGATAAAGTAATAGAAACAACTGATGAAGTACATTCAGTAGATGGAAATAATGAACAGAAACAGGCAGAAACAGGTGAAGGCCCGACATCTGGAGTTGAAGAAAAAGAAGAAGAAGCAAACAGCCTTTGGTGGTTATTCTTAGCTGGAATGGGCGGCGGATTAGTAGCTCTTTTAACCCCATGTGTATTCCCGATGATTCCTATGACGGTTAACTTCTTTGTAAAACAATCAGGGAGCAGGGCCAAAGGAATCTCGAACGCACTTCTTTATGGAGCGGCAATCATTTTAATATATACTGGACTTGGCTTTACCTTAACAAAAACATTGGGTCCAGACATCATGAATACCCTGGCGTCCGACGCAATTGTAAACTTAATATTCTTTGCAGTATTTGTCATATTCGGTATCTCGTTCTTAGGTGCTTTTGAAATTACCCTTCCTTCTTGGATCATTAATAAATCAGATGCACAAGCGGATAAAGGTGGTTTAATTGGCATTTTCTTTATGGCATTTACGCTTGCCGTAGTGTCATTTTCTTGTACTGGACCAATTATTGGTTCTCAATTGGTAATGGCCGCTCAAAGTGGTAACAATGCCGGCCCATTGGTTACCATGTTTGGTTTCTCATTGGCATTGGCAATACCTTTTATGCTGTTTGCCATTTTCCCTTCTTGGTTAGCCAATATGCCAAAATCAGGTGGATGGCTTAATTCAGTAAAGGTTGTTTTAGGTTTGGTTGAAATTGCCTTTGCACTTAAATTCTTTTCAACCGCAGATCTTGCTTACCACTGGGGCATTCTTTCAAGAGAAATATTCATTGCACTTTGGGTAGTAATATTCGCCATGGTGGGATTCTACTTATTAGGAAAGTTGAAGTTTTCTCATGATTCTAACCTGCCATATATTTCTGTTCCTAGAGCCATGTTCGCCATTATTTTTCTTGGATTTTCTGTTTACTTAATTCCTGGGCTTTGGGGAGCACCACTTAAACTAATGAGTGGTCTTGCACCGCCAAGACATAATGTAGAAGACTTAAAATGGATGCGTCGTGGAATGGATGGTGTAGCAGCTACTACTGATGCCGATGGCTTTAAAAAGGCTGACCATTGCCCAAATGGATTATCCTGTACAAAAGATTACTATTATGCATTAGAGTATGCCAAGAAACAGAACAAACCAATATTTGTAGATTTTACTGGCCATTCATGTACCAACTGTCGTCTTATGGAAGATAACATTTGGGTTGACCCGAAAGTTGACAAACTCCTAAGACAATATGTAATAGTTTCATTATATGTAGATGACAGAACTGAATTGCCTTTAGAAGAACAAGGTAAGGTTGAATTAAATGGTAAGAAATTTAAAATGAAGACCATAGGTAATAAGTGGACCCATTTCCAAATAACCAGATATCAGTCTTCAAGTCAACCATACTACGTTTTGTTAGGTCCTGACGAAAAAATACTTTCTGACCCAGTTGGACAAGTATTTGACGTTGAAAAGTATTCTGAATTTCTTCAAAAAGGACTTG
>JAGQWA010000433.1 GCA_020437725.1 Bacteroidota bacterium
TACGAAATGTGTAAGGCATTTTAGTTTGGGCAATTGGATTAAATATTTCCCCCCCAAAAAAAAAGCCACCCCGAAGGATGGCTCTAGTTGTAATACAACCATATGAATAGGTGAGGATTAGGGATTAACCTGGTTCAAAATTGAATTACCTTTTTTGATGATTTATCACCCAGATGGGTGAATTTGAATGTTTCATTTACATTGAAACTAATTTTGACGTGTGATTGCTGATTTGACTCAATATTTATATCCATTTGATTTGGCAGGTACTTATTTCTTTGCCATAAGTGGTGTTTTAACAGCCGCGCAAAAAAAACTTGATGTATTTGGTGCGTTGGTAATTGGTTTTGTAACTGCTATTGGCGGGGGGTCTGTTCGCGACATAGTAATGGGTGCCACACCCTTAGTATGGATAAGAGATGTGGGTTATGTTCTTGTTATTTTGGCGGGGTTTGTTACTGTTTTGTTGTTTAGAAAGTATCTTCAAAAACTAAGAAAAACGCTTTTTTTATTCGATACAATTGGCATTGGTCTTTTTTCTATAATGGGTTTAGAGAAAGCAATTTTAATGGGAGCACCTATTCCTGTTGCTATTTTTTTGGGCATGACGAGTGCCGTTATGGGTGGCGTAATTCGAGATGTAATTTGTAATGAAATTCCGCTCATATTTAGAAGCGAACTTTACGCAACGGCATGTTTGGCTGGTACTTTGGTGTTTATTGGGGTTGGTTATTTAACTAGTTTGCATTTAGTAACCAGTTTAGCAGGTATGGTAACCGTAATAGTGCTTAGAATTTTGGCTATTCGATATAAATGGAAATTACCGTTGGCTTAATTATTTCCTTCAAAATAAGCTTTAATTGCATTGGCTTTAGTTCTGCCGATAATGGCGGCTAATTCATCAATTTTAGCGTCTTTTATCTTTTTTATTGATCTGTACTTAGTGAGTAATTCTTTTGCTGTTTTTTCGCCAATACCTTCAATTTCTGTAAGTTCAGATTTAAAGTTGCCCTTGCTGCGCCTGTCTCTATGGTGCGAAATGGCAAAGCGGTGGGCTTCATTTCTCAAATGTTGAATAACCTTAAGTGAATCAGAAGTTTTATCTACGTGAAGGGGATAGGGATCGTCTGGTTTGTAAATTTCTTCTAGACGTTTGGCAATACCCACAACTTCTAACTGGTTCATTAAATTAAGCTTAGTAAGTATTTTAACTGCTGAACTCAATTGGCCTTTTCCACCATCTATTACTACAAGTTGCGGCAATGGCGCTTCGTCTTTAATCAATCTGGTATATCGCCTTTCAACCACTTCTTCCATGGTTGCAAAATCATCAATTTGGTCAACCGTTTTTACATTGAATTTGCGGTATTCGCTTTTGCTAGGTTTTCCATCTTTAAACACCACACAGCTAGAAACGGGAAATGAACCCTGCATATGAGAGTTATCAAAACACTCAATATGTCTTGGTAATCTTTTTAGGTTGAAATCGTTTTGCATGCGCTTTAAAAGCTCTTCTTGTCGTTGCTTTGGGTTTTTGGTTTCAAGAACCTTTAGTTTTTGTTGAGCATATGCAATTGCATTTTTAAGAGATAGTTCTAGAAGCTTCTTTTTATCGCCAATTTTTGGTTGAACAAACATGATGTTTCCTCCATCAAAATCAACTTCAATAGGTAGAATTATCTCAGTAGAATTGCTATTAAATTTCTCGCGAATATTGGCAACTGCGTATAGCAAAAGGTCGTTTTCGTCTTCATCTAAACCTTTTTTCATTTCAACCGTATGGGTTTGAACTATGGTGCCATTAACAACCTTAAGATAATTTACAAAGGCATACTTGTTATAGGTGTATATGCTAAATACATCAACATCATGAATCTTTGATCTTACAACTGTTGATCGTTCCATGAAATTCTCAAGTAGGTCAAGCTTTTCCTTAAGCTGAGCAGCATCTTCAAAGGCAAGGTTTTCAATTGCCGATTGCATTTTTTCTTTCAAAAACTGAATTACCATATTAGAATGACCTTTTAAGATTTTACGAATCTGTTCTACGTTTTCATCATACTCTGTTTGAGAATATTTTGCTTCGCATGGACCTTTGCATAAGCCAATTTGATAGTCGAGACAAACCTTATATTTTTTGGCATTTATGTTTTCTTGATGCAAATCGAATGAGCAGCTTCTAAGCGGAAACAGTTTTCGTATTACATCGAGAATCACTTTCATTCTAGAAACAGATGAATATGGGCCATAATATTCAGAGCCATCATTGTTTCTGTTTCGCATATAAAACACCCTTGGAAAACGCTCGTTTTTAATAGTAATGAACGGGTAGGTTTTGCCGTCTTTTAGGTTTACATTGTATTTAGGTTGATGTTTTTTTATCAGAGAGTTTTCTAGCAAAAGCGCTTCAAATTCACTATTTACTACTGAGAATTCAATTCTTCTAATTTTACTAACTAAAACTCTAATTCGGCCAGTGTGGCCGCGGTTTTCGGCAAAATAGGAGAGAACCCTTTTCTTTAAACTTTTTGCCTTACCAATGTATAAAATGGTGTTTGTTTCGTCATAATAACGGTATACACCTGGCAGCTCTGGCAGGCTTTTTACAATTTCTTCAACTTGTTGAGTAGGGTATAACGACATTGAGACTACAAGTCTAAGTCATCATCATCGTCTTTAGTTCCAGAATTGCTTGGATTATTTGGATCATATTTTATGTCAGGACAATCCATTCTAAATGGCAATTCGCCTTCTGGTTTAGGCCAGTGCTCAACTTCGCCATAGTTTAAGGTAGTATCGGCATTAATGGCATTAATAAAATCACCAAAAATTGGCATTGCCATTCTTGCGCCTTGGCCATGAGTCATGGTTCTAAAATGCACTTGTCTAACTTCACCACCTACCCATAC
>JAGQWA010000434.1 GCA_020437725.1 Bacteroidota bacterium
TTTATCAAATTCAAACTCATGATTCCATTGAAAATCCATGATTGGAAATCTTACAACACCCTGTTCTATTCTTTTTCCTGAATACACCAACTGGGGCAAAACCTCAGTATTTAGCTGCTGAAAGTTATGATTACTCCATTCCGATTTCCATTCAGCTAAATAGCAATGGTCTGCAAATTCTGGGCGTTCGAAGCGCAAAATTTTGGCGTTGTGGTTAACCAAATGGTAGTGTTTCTTTGCAGAATCAATAACGAAATAGGCAAAGCGATTGTAGGGATAATCATTGGTGTTTTCGTTTTTCCAATTCACCAAAACATGGTCGCTTAGAATAAATGGTTGGTAATGCACTCCATAAACTACGTAATCATTAACCCGTTCTTTTAATTGCCTTGGTGGCGCCGTGCCGTAGCGCTGAGTAATTAGGTCGAACATGTCGTTAAGCACTCCACTTTCTTCGGTTCCACTAACTACAGAATAGTTGTTAGAAGCCAAGGCTTTGCTATTACAAATAGCATTTGGCAAAAAGGCATTTTGCTTAACCAAGTGGTTACCCATTGTGCTTTTTAAACAGCCAATAAGCGGAGTATAAATTTCGTTTCTATCGCCGGTAAAATCATAGTCAGCATTTGGCAGAATGGTCATTTCTGATTCACCTTTTGTTACAACCACTTTGCTAGACATAAGTCTGTAAGAATTGCTGTAATAGTAAACTGAATAAACCACAACGATTATTGCAGCGCCAATTACAGAGAACCTAAAAACTTTCTCTAATCCACGTTTTTCGTCAGGTCTTGCTTTCATTGGTCAGTATTTTCTTCTAAATCATTTAGATTACTAATGGTGGCCTTAACGCGTTCAACACGTTTGTTGTCAACCAATTCAACAAAAAAACTAAGATTTTTATAGTTAAGTATTTGGCCTTGTGCCGGAATTTCTCCTGCCAATTCATTCATTAAACCACCCAAGCTTTCAACTTCAGATTTAAATTCTTCAAAAAAGTCGGGCTCTAAATTCAATACCTTACGCACATCACTTAATGATGTTTTGCCAAAGAAAAGCACTGTTGAATCGTCAAGCCTAGAATAGAAAATTTCCGCTTCGTCAAACTCGTCGTTTATTTCGCCAACTATTTCTTCAAGCACGTCTTCAAAAGTGGCAAGGCCTTCGGTTCCGCCATATTCATCAACCACAATGGCCATGTGTACCTTCTTCTCCTGAAATTCGCGCATTAGGTCGTCAATTTTCATAATTTCAGGCACAAAAAATGGTTTTCGAATTAATTCTTGCCACTCAAAGTCGTTGCCTTGATTAATGTGTGGCAACAAATCTTTTATATATAGCAAGCCCACAATACTGTCAATAGACTCACTGTAAATTGGCAATCTAGAGTATTTGTCTTTACTAATATCTTTTAGTAAATCAGCAAACTTAGTTGTGCTAGAATAAGCTACTATATCGTGCCTAGACCTCATAATTTCCTTTACTGTAGTGTTTCCAAAATTCACCACTCCTTTTAAAATTTTCTTTTCGTCCAGACTGGTTCCTTCGTCAGATGTAAGATCAATTGCTTGGTTAAGCTCTTTTGCGGTTAGCTCTTGTTGGTTTTGATTAATTCGTTTCTCTAAAAACCTGCTAGACCTTACTAATAAAAGCGAAAAAGGTTTTAATGTGTTAACCAACAAAGTCATAGGCTTAGCCATGGCTCTGGCCATTTCTATATTGTAGTGGTTGGCATAAATTTTAGGAATTACCTCGCCAAATAGCACAATTAAAAACGTTACCACCACCACTTGCACCAAAAATTGTAGCCACTCTATCTTGAAAGTTAGAATTTGATCTGTTAAAATAGACGATAGAATAATTATGGCAATGTTTACCACATTATTACCTATTAAAACGGTTGCCAAAAGGGTTCTAGGTTTAGCCAATAAGGCCAAAACCAGCTTATTACTCTTATGTTCAGTTTCTGTTAGTTGGTTTAATTTTTCGCCATGAAGAGAAAAATATGCCACTTCTGAGCCTGATAATAATGCCGAAAATATGAGCAGGAGTAATAAAAATAGCCCAAGCAAGACCACGCCAGGTGTACTTATTTGGGCTACTATAAGACCTAGTATATTTAGTAATGTATAACTACCAGGTTCTGGATCAGGTGATTCCAAATGCAATCAATTAAATCGCAAATTTAAAACGGAAGATCGTCATCGTCCATATTCTGATTAGAACTAGACGATGGCTCATTAACAGATGCGCTTTGATTGCTTTGATTATAGGTACTTTCATCTCCGCTTCGAGCATCAAGCATACGCAATTCATCTGCCACAACTTCGGTTGTGTAGCGCTTGTTGCCATCTTTATCATCCCAACTGCGGGTTCTTAATTTACCTTCAATGTACACTTGGCTGCCCTTTTTGAGATACTTACCTGCCACCTCGGCTAAACCGCGCCATGTAACTACATTGTGCCATTCGGTTTTTTCAATTTTTTCGCCGTCCTTTTTATAGGTTTCCGAAGTTGCAAGTGGAAACGAGGTAGTTGCCACATTTTGGTCAAGATGACGCGTTTCAGGATCTTTGCCCAATCTGCCCACTAAAATTACTTTGTTTACCGACATAATTTTTTATTTACCGCTAAAATATAAATTAATCAATTTCATACGAAAATTCCTTTAAAAAATTTGAATATAAAGTTGGAAATGGCATTTGAATTAAGCTTTGCTTTGAATAAAACTCATACTGGCCAAAATCAAAATTCAATTCATTCTCTGCCACAAACTTTATGTAAATAGTTCGATGCGTAAGTTGATGTTTAGTGGCCCATATCACTTGTTTTTCTCGCACTTTATTAAACTCACTTTTTAAAATTTCAACGGTTGGTGTTTGAAACATGTTTTGCCA
>JAGQWA010000435.1 GCA_020437725.1 Bacteroidota bacterium
ACAATTAGAACTACATTTGTATTCATAATTATAATAAGTTTACTACCTTATTGTTTCATAAATTAATTGTGAATTTTATTCTAATTACTACCCCAAAACTAAAACCAAATAGGGCTACTAATAAAAGCTTCATATCAAATGTGTTCTCATGTAAAATTACATTTATCTACGAAAACTGGTCAATCTTAGTCAGTTACAATTATGAACCCTAGACACAAGCAATTGAAATCGCATGCCTCGCCTGAGAAAGGTTCTTTGCATAGACGTCAGACAACAACCCTATTCAAAATCTATCTACCATAGACTGTGAACCGTGAACCGTAAACCGTAAACCGTGAACCCCTCTAAGAAACCGTTCCCCCGCAACTACTGCCGGCACCAGCTGTGCAGCCATAGCAATGTTGATTCACTTTTATTTCTCTGTTGAGAAGCACTTCAGCATCAAATTCTGAAATATGGGTTTTAGAAGTCGCCACTTCCATTTCGAGCATTTGGTTAAAATCACAATCGTATAAGTAACCATCCCAACCAACCGAAATCATATCTCGGCACATTACGCCTTCAGCAGCCTGTGGGTTGTAAGAATCGATGAGTTTTTGCATGTAACCATCATAATTCTCGCTGGCTACCAAATACTCTAAATAGCGGCTAATAGGAATATTGGTAATGGCATAAAGACTATTGAATTCAATGTTCCAACCATCTTTGAGTTTTCTTTTAAACTCAAGTTCTAATCCCGTTTGGTCAGCTGGCATAAACGCACCGGTTGGATTGTAAACCAAGTTCAGTTTTAAACCACTTCCTTCCATTCCATAGCCAACTTCGTTAAGCATTTTCAAGGCCTTAATAGACTTTTCAAAAACGCCTTCTCCCCTCTGGGCATCGGTTCTTCTAGCTGAAAAATGAGGAAGAGATGAAACCACTTCAACCTTGTGTTTCTTAAAGAAATCAGGCAGGTCGAAATACTTTTTGTTGGCTACAATTATGGTAAGGTTGCAACGAACCATTACATGAGCGCCACGCTTGGTAATTTCTTCAACAAACCACCTAAAATCTGGATTCATTTCTGGCGCACCACCTGTTAAATCAACAATCTTAATCCCTGCTTTATCTATGGCATCAAGGCAATGTTGCATGGTTTCGCGGGTCATAATTTCTTTTCGATCAGGACCGGCATCTACATGGCAATGCTTGCAAACCTGATTGCACATTTTGCCTACGTTTATCTGCAAGGTGTCAATACTGCGCGCCTTAAAAGGAAACAAACCGCTTTGTATGAGCTTAGACTCAAATGCAGGTTGGGTTTCAGAAACAGAATCGCTTAAAAATTGAACTTGTTCTTTGACTACTGCCAAATTGTGATTTCGTGCTTTTAAAGACTTTATCATATTACATAGAAAGCTCTTTGGCTTTGTTCATCATTTGAACGCCGTGAACTAAAGATGCTCCGCCACGAATTGCAGCCGCAACATGCAAGGCTTCCATCATTTCTTCTTCAGCTACTCCTTTTTCTAAAGTATCAGTTGTATAAGCATCAATACAATATGGGCATTGAATGGTGTGAGCAACGGCCAAAGCTATAAGTGATTTCTCTCTGGCAGTTAGCGCCCCTGCTTCAAAGACTTTACCGTAATAATCAAAAAATTTCTTGCCTAATTCTGGTTGCCAATCGCTTATTGAACCAAATTTTTTAAGGTCTTCGTCTTTGTAGTAGGGTTTTGACATATTCTAAAAATTTTGCCAATTATACAGAATGCGCTCAATTTAGGTTCACAATAAATTCATGAAGAGTGTGAATACTAGCTTTTGCACAGGCTATGCTCGCACATTTTTTCAATTTAGCTTTGCAGACCAATTTTTTTGAATGGAATCTGTTTACGATACATACCAAGCCATTATCGGTTTAGAAGTGCATGCTCAGTTGCTCACTAAAAGCAAAGCTTATTCAAGCGATGTAAATGAGTATGGAAACCAACCCAACACCAATGTTTCGGCCATAACATTGGGTCATCCTGGTACTTTACCAAGACCCAACAAAAGGCATTTTCAATTGGCGGTAAAAATGGGAACAGCTTGCAGCAGCCAGATTCACAGAGAAACCATGTTTGCCCGAAAGAATTATTTCTATGCTGATTTACCCAAAGGCTACCAAATTACTCAAGACAAAACGCCTTTGTGTACTGGTGGCCATATTATGATTAAAGACGCAGATGGAAACCCTAAAAAAATTGGCCTAACCAGAATTCATATTGAAGAAGATTCTGGAAAATCGATTCACGATATAGACCCTTTTAATTCTTTGGTTGACTTAAACCGTGCAGGTGTTCCATTAATTGAAATTGTTACTGATCCTGACTTTAGAAATGCCCAAGAAGCTTACAATTACCTTACTGAAGTAAGAAAAATTGTTCGCTACCTAGACATCTGCGATGGTAACATGGAAGAAGGCAGCCTTAGGTGCGATGCCAATATTTCGGTTATGAAAAAAGGCGCTTCTGAGTGGGGAACCAAAGTTGAAGTAAAGAACATGAACTCAATTTCTAACGTGAAACGAGCCATTGAGTTTGAAATAAAACGTCAGATAGATTTATTAGAAGCAGGCGGAACCGTTGATCCTGATACTCGTGGATTTGAAATGTCAACTGGAACCACCATTTCTCAACGTTCTAAAGAAGCGGCCAACGATTACCGTTATTTCCCAGAGCCAGATTTACCACCAGTTGTATTAAGCCAAACTTTTATTGATGATGTTTTGGCCGACATGCCCCCTATGCACTGGGAATTACATGAAAAGTTTGTGAATAATTACGGCTTAAGTGATTACGACGCTGAGATAATTGCCGGTGAAAGAGACTTTGCTCTATATTTTGAAGAATTGGTAACGCACACC
>JAGQWA010000436.1 GCA_020437725.1 Bacteroidota bacterium
CGGTAATGATAATTCCGGCAGATGTGTTTAGTTTATTGGCACCTAAAGAAACCATAGGGGTGGTGCAAATGCCCTGGTGTAAAAATACTTTAACGCCTAACTTGGCACAGGCTTTGGCACTTTCTTCAGCGAACATTGAGCCTGCAAAACGGCAGTCGTGTGCTATTACTACGCTGGCATCTTGTTTTAAATCAAGTGTTTTTATCCATTCAGCCGTGGCTTGCGCTACCCTGTTTACATTTTCAACTGTATATTCTTTGGCAATAATGGCACGCCATCCGTCGGTACCAAATTTTATAATATCCATAGTTTTCATTAATCGGCCTGCAATTTTATTAAGTATCCAACCAAATTGGGCGTTTATCTAGTCAATACTTTTCTATTAATAGCGAGCAACTACTTTTGGCGCATGCAACGCATTATTTGGCAAAATAAGTGGTATGCCATTCCATTGGTAATTTGGTGGCTGGTAGCTTCAATTTCAATTTTGGTAAAAGGAAATGAACAACTGTTTTTAGACCTTAATGTATTTCACGATCCAGTAAGCGATGCTGTTTTTTCATTTATAACCCATCTGCCAGAGTTTTGGGGTCATTTATTTGTAATTGCACTGGGGTTCTCAATTAAAATTAAATTCGGCTTTGCTGCCGGAATGAGTTTGGCCCTTAATGGCTCAATAACCGCCTTTTTAAAGCATCATGTTTTTGAAGAATACATTAGGCCTTCATTACATTTTAAAGAAATGACCCTGAATTATGTGGATGGAGTAGAACTGGCTCAGCGGTTTTCTTTTCCATCAGGACATTCGTCAGCAGCATTTGCTTTAACACTGGCGCTCACTTTTATGCTGGCTAATAATAAAAAATGGTTGGGTTTACTGTTCTTTTTGTTGGCCTTTTTAATTGGCTATTCTAGAATTCATTTATGCCAGCATTTTCCAAGAGATGTGCTTGCAGGTTCGGGAATCGGGGTTTTTTCAACCATTTTAATGTTCTCCATTATTATTCCATTGTTCAATATGGCCAAAGGCAATTGGCCCAACAAAAGCTTGCAAAGTGTTTTGAAGAAAAGCTTTTCTAGGTAGCTAATAAACAAAGCAGCACCTTTGCAGTTAAATTTTTGCTTAAGTGGCAGGTATAGTTGCAATTGTAGGTCGTCCAAACGTTGGTAAATCAACCTTTTTTAATAGAATGGTTGGCGCAAGAGACGCCATTGTAGATGATGTTAGTGGTGTTACAAGAGATAGACATTACGGAACATCAGAATGGAATGGTGTTGAATTTACAGTAATTGACACCGGAGGTTATGTAGAAAGTACAGATGATGTTTTTGAAATAGAAATTAAAAAGCAAGTGCTACTAGCCCTTGAAGAAGCCGATGTAGTGCTTTTTATGGTTGACGTGCGAACCGGACTTACTGCCGAAGACCAAGACTTTGCTAGAATAATTAGAGGGGTAAATAAACCCGTTTTTATTGCAGCAAACAAAGTAGATAACCACGATCAAGCTTATCAAGCTGCTGAGTTTTATAAATTTGGTTTCGACAAATTGTTCACCGTATCGTCTATAACCGGAAGCGGAAATGGAGACCTGTTAGATGAAATAGTTGAAGAACTAAAAAATGTGGAAACACAGGTTGAAAAAATTGACGAAACGCTTCCAAAATTTTGTGTTATCGGCAAGCCAAACGTTGGTAAATCAACCTTTGTTAATGCGCTTTTGGGTGTTGAAAGAAATATTGTAGCAGATATACCTGGCACCACACGCGATTCTATTTATACCTTATATAATAAGTACGGAAAGTCATTTTATTTAATAGATACCGCTGGATTAAGAAAGAAAAAAGTGGTGCACGAAGACATTGAGTTTTACTCGGTAATGCGCGCCATAAGAGCACTTGAAGAAAGTGATGTAGCATTTATAATGCTTGATGCCAATGAAGGTTTAACTTCTCAAGATTTAAACATAATTGGGTTGGCACTTAAGCGTAAAAAAGGAATGGTAATACTAATGAACAAGTGGGACCTTTCTGAAAAAGAAACCAATACCATAAAAGAATTAACCGAACAACTCAAGAAAAAAATGGCGCCGTTTACTGACGTGCCCATTTTATTTACATCGGCAAAAGAAAAAACAAGAATTTTTAAAGCACTTGAAAAAGGAATGCAAGTAGCCGAAAGCAGGCAACAAAAACTTTCTACTTCTAAATTAAACGAGTGGTTAGAACAAACAATTGCAAAATATCCAATACCAAGTTACGGGGGTAGAGCGGTCAAAATCAAGTACATGACTCAATTGCCAACCCCAACACCTGTGTTTGCTTTCTTCTGCAATATGCCCAGCTATGTAATAGATTCTTACAAACGCTATCTAGAAAATCAGTTAAGAGCCAGCTTTAATTTTGAAGGAGTTCCAATAAAACTTGTTTTCAAAAAAAAGTAGGATTGTTAAGTATTAAGGAATTTTCTAATTTCGCCCCGTTCAAATTTTTGAAAAACAAAAAATTTTAAATCTAGGGTAATGAAAAAATTGTTAGCAATTCTAGCAGTAGGTATCTTTTTCTTCGCAGTTTCTTGCGGCGAGTCAACTTCAACAACAACTTCAGAAGAAGACAAAGCAGCGCAAGAGCAAAATGACGACGCAGCTAACCAAGCAGCAACTCAAGCTGGAGAAGAAAGCCACGATGGTCATGATCACGGTTCAGCTGACACTGAAGGTGGTAACGACGAAACTGAAGGCGAAGATGCTGGTGCCGAAGGCGAAGACGCTGGTGCTGAAGGCGAAGACGCTGGTGCTGAAGGTGAAGTAGAAGCAGAATAGTCTTTACAAAACCAAACATATTAAAAAGGGGCAACTAACAGTTGCTCCTTTTTTTTTGCCCTTTA
>JAGQWA010000437.1 GCA_020437725.1 Bacteroidota bacterium
AATTGAAATTTGGAGCAAGAAACCTTTTGAACTCCACTTACATTGACCATCTATCAAGGCTCAAGAATTTAGGAATTCCGGCTCCCGGTCGCAATATTTATGCCTCGGTAAAAATCAATTTTACACATAAACTTATCTCAAAAAACCAAACTCATGAGAATTAAAACACTATCATTTTTAGGAGCAATTGCTCTCTTTGCATTTGTATCATCATGCGGCAAAGAAGAATGCCACGAATGCCATTACGAAGACGCTAACAACAACGAAGTTGAGCTAGGCGAATTCTGCGGTGATGAACTTGAAAATTTAGAAGCCAATGGCACCACTGTGAATGGCGTTAAGTACGATGTTCATTGCCACGAGCATTAATACGAGTTATCTTTAGCCCGCGTTAAACAGCAATATGAAACTTATGCGCGGGCCTTTTTCTCTTCTTTTCTTCTTCTTTTCTAACGGAATACTTGCTCAACAACAAATAAAAATTGAGCGTTCATACAAAGTATTACCGGAAACAAACGAACGTGTAATAAACTATGAAAAACATTACACTCCTTCAGGAGAATTGGTAAAAGAGCTTACTTTTTTGATAATTGGCAACATGGTAATTACCTAGGTAAAAGTTGGGAATTAACCAATGGCAAAACCATTGAAACCGAATACAACTTCCGTCAAGAAAGAGAGAAACGAAGTATTAGCTATGATAGTGCTGAGTATTCAGTTAAAATATCAATCGATTATAGAGATGACAAACCCAACTATTGGAATTGGCGAGTCTATAAAAATGTTCCCATGGTAAATGAAAAACGCTACCCTGGTTATTATTTAATCTATGATTCATACTCAATTCCGTTTGAACAAAGGTTGAGCTATGCCAATAGCAAAGAACTTTCAAGAAGGGGGAGTAAAATGGTTAAAACTTTTGAGCGAAGTTCTGAACCCTGGCCTACAGGAATAAGAAAAAAGATTGAAGTAATAAATTATGCATCAGAAAGTAGCTATACAAAGACAATTACAGAATTCTGGCCAAATGGAAGCTTAAAACTAGAATACAAATTGCAAAATGGAGACAGCACGTTGATTAAAAAAACATCACCATCTGGATTATTAGTTTATTCTCAAAACGACACATTTAAACATGAAGACAAATACACCGATAAAAGTTATATAATAGACACCAATATTCATGGAGAGCCAGTTTTAAGAAGTGAAACGAAAACAACATACTATTGGTATTACACTGATTCTATACAACAAAAAAACACCCAACATATTCTATACGGATATGACAATGAGGGAAGGCTTACTTCTGAAAGTATTATAAATGATTTTGATACGTTTCTAAAAACATCTTATCAAAATGGTTCTAGGGGTAATGTTCTAAGAACAGATTTTACAAGAGATTTTGAAACTTTAAAAAGCCATAAAAAGAGCAGTATTGAGTTTGATAACCAAAAAAGGCCCATTTACAGCTCACAATGGAGCTGGCATCCTGACGGAGAAGATTATTTAAGTCGAGAAATTAAAGCCATCTATAACGGTAATGTATTTAAAGGTTATGCCATTTTATCTCAAGATGCGGTAACAAACCACCTTCTTTCTCAAAAGCTGTGGACGGTTATTACAATGTCCAATCTAGCAGCTCGTTCATTAAACACCGCTGAAGAACTTGAACTTCAAAAAAAATTAACTAGCAGAGAAAGGACTTATTATTCTGAGTATAAAATAATTGGGTTTGATGCCTTTTACAAGAAGTATGGTTTGGCCCTAAAAAAGTCGAAATATGAAATGCGCATTGAAGGCGACACTTTTACTCGAATGTCCTTTGAATATAAAGACAGCAGCTGGCAACTTCTAAACTCCGAAAAAAGGCTCAAAACATGGCAGTCAAGAGAGAATTTCGAAAAAATGCTTTTCTTAGAATCTGTTATCCAAACTGAAAACAATCTTATAGTAGAAACATGGAACTATAATAATGATTTGGCCAGCACTTTTCATTCCAAACAAATAGGTGCAGATAGCAATAATCTTCAAACCACTTTAACAGAAGAATGGAGCTATGGACAACTAAAAGTTCCTAGAAAGCACTGTGAATATCAAATAAATAGAACAATTATTAGATTCAATGAAACGCGTGTGCCAGATTCGGCTTACAAAGCTGCCCGCATCAATAACTATGACCAATTAATCTTGCCGGTTAACAACTACACCAAAAGAGAACTAATTAACGGTAAGCTATTAGTAGTTGAAAAAGCAACTCGCAACTATACAACACAAGAATACTTACATAGAACCCTTAATTCAATAACCTGGGAGCGCTTTTCAATGAATTCTACAACACATCTGCTAGAGCTGAATGAAAAATGTAAACTTACTGAAAGATCGTACATACCAAATCCTAGTGGCTATACTTTTCAGGTTGATGAAGAGTATTATGAAAAAGAATCAAAGCAGCTTGTAATGCATAAAACTACAGGCCATTCATATAATAATAGAAATCAACCCACACAGATACATGAAGTTTATTTTGTTCCTTATAGCAAAGAAACAAGCCACACCCAAACTTCAGAATACCAATACAATACGAATGGCGACATCATTTTAAAGAAAGAACCGGTTTTTGGCAATCCAGTTACCGTGGTTTGGGAGTATGAGTATTATTAAGCATTTCCGACACAGATCAGAGCAGTCATGCCGTCCCGATAGCTATCGGGATGGCATCTGGTGATGGTTGGCATTAAAGAAAATAAAGGCCAGCTATTATTATTTCATTGTTGAAGGCATTACGCTCATTTCCAAGATCCTGAAATAAATTCAGGATGACCGCCTAAGTACTTGATTTATTTTCAAACGAAGCCGTCATGCCGTCCCGATAGCTATCGGGATG
>JAGQWA010000438.1 GCA_020437725.1 Bacteroidota bacterium
TATTATAATCAACGTTAGCTTCTGCCCCCGACATATTAACTCCATTAAAAGTTGCCGTGGTATTAATCTGATCGTTGGTGAAATTAAATGTTAGATTGTCAGAACCGGTATTATTCCATGTTCCGCCAGTAAAATTTACATCTCCGCCTACCTCAATTGAGCCAAAACCGCCAGAAGCCGAAAAAAAGTTGAAAGTACCGCCTGTTATGTTAAAATCTCCAGCAATATCGAGCGTAACACTTGTTGATGAGCCAGTGGCACATCTTACTTCATCAGCGCCAGAGCTACTTGTATTTTTTATGGTTAAATCTCCTGCTATGGTTATTGTTCCTGTATTGCCAGCATTAAAGCGCATGTTCCCACCACTTGAGTAATTAATTATGAGATTTCCGAAACTAAGTACCGAAAATGTGGCTGCAGGTCTGGTTTGAAGTTCAACAGTGCTTGAAGCTCCAAAACTTTCTGTTCCATCAAAAATTTCGGCAGTGCTAAAATTATGGTAATAAGTGCCACCATTATCAATTTGAAAAATAGATGATGGCGTTAGATCAACTTCATTATCGGCTTGTAAAATACCACCATCTTCTATCTGCAGTGTCATGCTTGAGCCACCAAGATCCCAAATGGCTGTTGTGGTCATGGTATGCCCATTTTGAATAACGAACACATCGCTGCCAGTGGTAAAATTGGAAGGAGCACTACCACCACCTGCTCGGACAGAATTCCAGTTTGATGTGCTGCCTGGATCGCCACTTGTCTGTGAGTAATAGGTTGTAGCGAAAGATTGGGTAGTACAAATAAAATTGGCAAGAAGAAAAACGAAGGATATTTTTTTCATCTGATGAATTTCTGTCCACTGAATTGTGACAAAAATTAAACACTTAAGTTATCAAATGGTTAGCAAATCTTTCAAATGCATCTATTCATAGACGAAAAAGAATTTCGATTCGCTAACAAGGTTCCAGTTCTCGATAAAGTAATTTTCAAGATAAAACCCAGAATCATATTTCATTGGATACCTTCCATATCCAATGGTAAGGGTGTTATACTTTGGCAAAAGCAAACACACTTTTCCGCGCTGGGTTTCCATTTCATCTATATAGCGTTCGCGCAACCTATCGTTTTGCATTTCTATGTTAGATGTCCAATGAATACTTGCAGGATTTTTACTGTTTGAAAGTGCCCAATATGCTCCACTATATGGCATTAATACCAACTGCTTATTGCTGGTCGCTTTCAGTTTTCTCAAGTCTTTAAACAAATCATGTGTTCGTTTATTGGTATAAATACCACTTGCACCTGTCAATTGATTGCCGAGATGATATTCATGCCGCCCAATTTCTACATCTCTATAAACATAGTTGGTTCTTCCATAGTGATAAAAGGGAATAATGGCTAAAACGGAAACAGTCCAGATTGATTTTGGCAATTCAAGCTGGCTAAGCACTATTACTACAGCTACTGCCAAAGCCATAGCTGGAGTGTTAAAACCAATGCTAACTGAAGCTGCCCATGCTATTCCTAATCCCAAAATTTTAATTGGCCTATAGTCATCAATTAGTTTTTTGAAGAGATAGGTTAACGACCAGCCAAAAACCAAAAAGCTAGGCCCTAAATAGAATTGGCCCTTATATAATCCGTAGCAAGCCACCGTCAAAAAAACAGCCAGAGAAGCATAATTGGTTACCACCAGATTTTTCTTCTTTTCAATAAGAATATGGCCAATGCCTATTAATATTCCTAGCCAAAGCCAAATGCTCTTCAAATACGTCAAAATACCTGTTTTAAAAAGCGAAGTTTCAGACTGCATTTGAATAATAAAATCAGAAAAAGCTCCATTAATGGCTAGAAATAACACATAAATAATACCTGGTATGGCCAAGGTAGCGGCCTTTTTTGGCCAATTTTTTGGAAAGAAAATAATGGCAAAAACACCAACCGCCAAAAAGTTTTGCTTGCATAAATAGGCCATGCAAAAAAGCAAAAAAGCCAGCCACCAATATTGCTTGCGTTTTGTTAAAAAATAGGCGCCTGTTGTGCTCAGCATTATTCCATCGAGCGTATGCCAGGCCATTGGCGGGTAATTGTTGGTTATGGCCATAAAACCCACTAAAAACAAAGCGGTAGTTTGAATAAAGCTCTTTTTAGGAGATAAAATATTCACCCATAAAATGGCAATTAACCCAAATTGAATCCAGGCAATTGCTCTCGAAATAATAAGTGATTTAGAGTTAGAAATAAGTAATTCTGGAATGTGCAGATAGGCACTTAAGGTGGGTCTAATGCTTATAAAATGGGCATGTGGAATTTCGCCATCTAAAACCCTTTTTGAATATCCCAAAATAAAACCTTCATCAGTTGGGTTAAAACCCCAAGGCGAATACAGAAAATGGGCAATTAGCGCAGCACCGATAACAAGAAAAAACATCCCAATTTTTGCCGCTCCATTATTCATAATGGCCAAAAGTAAACACCTAATGTATTTTTGGCTCTCATTGGTTTTCTATTTTGAAATTTAACATAAATCACCAGTTGGGCAAATGGCAACAAGTTGCAAATGGCTATGTTGCAGGCAAGGCTTTTTTTAAAAATGAAATGCTCGAAGGCGAAAAGCTTAGCCAGTATTTTAATCATGAAAAACCAATTGACTTAGCCCAAAAGTTAAAAGCACTGAGTGGCCAATTTGCTGTAGTTCTCGACTTTGAAAAATGGGGATTTGCAGCGGTTGATAATGTTAGATCAATTCCGCTTTTTTACAACCAAACAGAACAGTTTATTACCAATTATTTAGATGCCAACCAGTGTGATTTAAGTGATGAGTCTATAAAAAACGGCCATTTTGAGCGAATAGAATATCTTTTTGGTAAACTAAC
>JAGQWA010000439.1 GCA_020437725.1 Bacteroidota bacterium
CCTATTTGAGCAAATAGAAACTGCAAATAAGATCGGCGAGCAGAAACCATATAACTGCCCCTTTTGCCCATTGGGCCTTCAACCAATAAACCTAAATCTGTTGCCCCTAGGGTAAACTGGCCACCAAACTTGTCTTTGTTTCCATTTTTCTGTTGGAAACTCATTACTGAACTTAGTGTAGGACCATAATTAACTGGAAATGCACCTGAGTAAAATTCAACTTCGCGAATGAAGTTTACGTTAATCATTCCTACTGGGCCACCGCTTGCGCCTTGAGTGGCAAAGTGATTAATGGTTGGAACCTGAATACCATCAATAAAGAATTTATTCTCACCAGGAGCACCGCCACGAATAATAAGGTCGTTTCTAAATGAAACCGTTGGCGTAACACCAGGTAAGGTTTGAATTACACGAGATATATCACGGTTTCCGCCTGGGTTTCTTTCAATTTCATTGGTTCCCATGGTTCGCAGCGAAACAGGTGCTTCTACCTTTTGCTCAAATACTTCGTCTTCAATTACAACTCCGGTAAGTTGAGTAGATGATGGTGTAAGTTTAAAATCAATATTAACGGTTTTGTTGGCTGGAACATTAATCTCAAACACCGTTTTTGATTCATAGCCAATATAAAAGGCTTTAATGTTGTAAAGTCCTGGTTCTAAGTTTTTAAGCTCATAATTTCCTTCAATATCGGTAGTGCTGCCAATGTCTTTTCCTTGCACAGCAATGCTTGCAAATGGCAGCGGTTTGTTGTTTGACTCGTCAACCACTTTTCCTTTAATAATACCCGTTTGCCCAAACGCCCAAAAAGGCATAAGAAGGGCAATCAAAGCCGTAATTCTCATTGATAATTGATTTACAGCAGTTAAACCGCTGATGATTTAAAATGTTCTAATTTTTTTACACCTTTTTGTAGTGCTTTCCACCATACAAAAAGCCAAAGGCTTCAGCACCTTCTTTTTCAAGATGTTTATGGTGAATTTTATGAATGCGAATGATTTTTCGCATGTAGCCATTAAACCGCCAGTGGTGTTTGTAACGGCGGTGTACAATAACATCGTGAAACACAAAATACGCCACGCCGTAAAGGGTAATACCTATGCCGGTGTAAGCCAAATACCAAAGGTTTTGATAGTCGTAAAAACCATACATGGTTAATGCCATGGCAGGTATACTAAAAACCACACTAAACAAATCGTTTTTTTCAAAGAAACCTTTGTGCGGCCTGTGGTGAGATTTATGCCAACTCCACAAAATGCCATGCATAATGTATTTGTGGGTAAACCATGCCACGCCTTCCATTGCCGCAAAGGCTAAAAGAACTATGATTATGCCGTAAAGCCAAATCATTTGTTTTCTATTAAGTCTATTATTTTATCACTATCGGGTTTCACAGTACTGGCAAAAGAGCCTAAATACTCACCGTTTGTACCAATTAAATACTTCTGAAAATTCCACATAACCTTGGTGTCTTCAACACCGTTTAAGGCTTTTGAAGTAAGCCAAGTGTATATGGGATGTTGGTTGTTGCCACGAACTTCAATTTTCTCAGTAAGGGTAAAGGTTACCCCAAAATTCACTTCGCAGAATTTAGCAATTTCTTTTTCGGTACCAGGCTCTTGAGCGCCAAATTGATTGCACGGAAAACCCAACACCACAAGAGAATCTTTGTATTTGTTATGAACTTCTTGCAGCTCTTTATACTGCGGAGTAAAACCACATTCTGAAGCCACGTTCACAATCAATATTTTTTTGCCTTTATAGGTTGAAAGAGAAACGGTGTCGCCAGCTATATTGATGAATTCGTAATCGTAAATACTCTTCGCCATTTTATCGGTTTCAATGTTTTGTGCAGTTGCAGCTGTTGCTAAAAGACTTCCTATTGATGCGAATAATTTGTTCCATTTCATGCCAACGATTTTAAATGATTGAGCCTTGAATTAACTTTCAATTCTTGACTTACTTCGGCAAAGGTTACTGTAATTAATAGTAGCAGAAAAGAGTAGGCAAAGTCTTCAACCGGAATGGAACCTAATCTAAAGCCTACATTCTCGGCATTGTTATAAATAACCACCGGATTTGCTGTTAAAACACCATTTACAATAAAGAACGGAACAGCAGAAAGTGCATATGCTATTAAGAAACCAGCCATTTTTTCAAAATCGAAAATGAGTAAATGAATGGTAAGAAATAAAGCGCACAAGGCACAGGTAATAAGCGTGTATATCTTATCGTAGTTCAAAATACTGGCTAAAACAAACAGTGTAATCATTGTTAAAGAAACCAGTTTTGCCCATTGTCCAGATTTTGGTTTAAAATACACTTCAACACATTTTAAAATAAAAACACAAGCGTATGGAACGGTAATGAAAAAGAGCCATTCTTCAATTGGCAGGTTTAATAGATTAATTCCAACCAAATATTCTGAGTTAAAACTCCAAACCCCAAGGTCAGTAAACCAAACATCCCATGCAATAAATAGAGTACCTGCCACCAACATGCCTGTTGCCAAATGCCGCCAATATTTAAAAAAGGCCACTTTTTTATCAAATGATAAAACCAGCGGAAAAAAAATGGTAATTAAGTTAAGTAACAGATATGTGTACTTGCTGGTAAACATTAAAGCAGGTTGAGTCTGTATTTGAAATAGGTTTCGGCGAGTAGCACTAGTTTTTTGCCGTTTGGCACCCTAACGCGTTCGTTTTTAACCACTTCTACGTTTAGTCGTTTAATCTTTTCAAACAAACGCTGGTAATATTTATACGCCAATAGAACTCCCATTCTCGCTCCAACTGGTAGGTTTAAAATGCCTTGATAGGCTTCTTTAAAATCCTTTTCAATATCGGCTTCAATAGCCGCTTTGGCATT
>JAGQWA010000043.1 GCA_020437725.1 Bacteroidota bacterium
GGGTTAGTAAATCCATGACTTTGCAAAGCGGCCTTTAATTTTGGATGCAAAGGCATATCTGCAAAACTTCTGGTAGGTTTAAATTCAGGTTCTTTTTGAACTTCGCCCACTTTTCTAATAAGTAGTTCTGGGTCAAGCCCCTTAATCTTTTTCTTTCTTCCGTTAGGTCTTCCATTACGGCCACCGTTGTTTCGTGATCGGCCAGCGTCTAGCACTTTGGCTATATCGCTGCTAGGTCTTGATCGGAAGGAGTTGTCGTTTCTTTTTTTAGAAAAGCTTCGATTGCCATCACCACTTTTTGTAGGACGACCATTTGATTCGGTGCGCGATGCACCATTGGCCACTGTATTTCTTCTTCGCGGCCTAAAATTACTTTCTTTCATTGTCTGCTAATTGCTACTTCTTAACCGGAATGGGCATTAGTTCTTCCCTCCCTAGCTGGTATAGCATTTTTGTGTGTGCCACAAGCGCACTAATAAAATTGGGTTTGGTATTGTATGGAATGCCATATTTTTCGGCTGTGGCTTTAACAATAACAGACAAATCTTTGTAGTGAACGTGCGAAATATTTGAAAATAAATGGTGCTCAACTTGAAAATTTAAGCCACCTACAAACCACGAAAAAATGCGGCTTTTAGGCGCATAATTGGTGGTAGTTAACATTTGATGAACTGCCCAATTCTCGTCTATTACACCATTGTTATCTGGCTCTGGAAATTCGCAATCGGGCATAACATGTGCGGTTTGAAAAATAATGCTCAGAATAAATCCACATATCATGTGCATTATTAAGAAACCCAGTAGTGTAATCCAAAACGGAACAGGAACTACTAAAATGGGCAGTACTATAATTAAAAGCACATACAACACTTTAGATAGTATAATCCTATTCATTCTATTTCTATATTCTTGTGGGGTTTTAATTAAACCCATTTCTCTAAAGTCTTTCATTTGCAAAAAGTCTTTTGAACTAACAAAAGACAACGACATAAATGAATAGAAAAACCACGCATATAAATGCTGTGCTCTATGAATTTTTAAAGGTTTTCTACTAGGCGAAAATCTAAATAAGAAAGGCGCTTTAATATCGTGATCGGCACCATGAACATTGGTGTATGTATGGTGTAAAACATTATGTTGTAGTTTCCAGATATATGCACTTCCTCCTAATATATTAAGTGAATATGCCATAACAGAATTCAATCTTCTATTTTTTGAAAAAGAGCCGTGGTTAGCATCGTGCATAATATTTAGCCCTATACCAGACATGCCTAACGACATAATAACCCAAAGCAAAAGCACAAGCCAAGGGTTTGAGATACCGGCAAAAATCATTATAAAATATGGCACCAGATAGGTCAAAAACATGATTACAGACTTAACCAACAGCCCAATGTTGCCATGGCGCGAAATGTTGTTGTCTTTAAAATATTGATTAATGTTTTGACGTAATTCCCTAAAAAACGCTGCATGTTTCTCAGATGAGAAACGATAACTAGTTGGTTTCTTCATATAACTTAAACGTTGCAGAAACTTATTATTTCTGCTTTCATAAAAAAATGTTGTATAACCTCTACAACCTGGCGATTACCAGGGTTGCTCTTTCTTGTAGCTGGTAACCGAGTAATTGAAAAAAACCGCGTTTTCTAATGTAATAAGGGCAAAAACGAATTGGCTCTCTTCAAATATTAATGCAAAGGTAGCTTGCCGAAATAATTATGTGATGAAAAAATAAAGTGTCAATGTTAGAAAGAGCAATCCTGTGGTTTTTATGCCAAGGCTATTTTTGCCAATCTAATGGGCAACATGATTAGGAGTACACTGGTTAAATTTTCTGCTATGCGATATCCGTTGATAGTTCTTACGGCGGTTTTTATTATCTCTTGCGCAAGTGTGCAAAAGCCAATAAAAAACAATCCCAACTCTGACTTAAGTACTTCATCTGAAAAAGACTCGTTTAGTCTTTTGGCTATTGGCGATACTATTTTACCCGACTCTTTAAATGCCAAGCAAAAGCTGCAATTAAGAGACACCTATAATATTGCCTATGCATTACCTCTTTTTTCAAAAGATTATCCTGAAATACCAGCTAAAAAGAAAGCAGTTTCTGAACGAGCCTTAAGATATTGGTGGGGTGCCCAATTAGCACTCGATACGCTGAAAGCCATTGGAGTAAACGCTAATATTAAAGTGTTTGATACTGATAATGATTCAACAAAGCTTAGCAAAATCGAAACGCAGATATTAAAAGACTCTACAGATTTGGTTTTTGGTCCGCTACTTTCTCAAAATTTCGAAAAAATGGCTCCATTTGCTACGAAAAATAAAATTCATTTTGTTTCGGCATTAAAAGAAATTGATGAATGCAACTCAAAAAGTGAATACACCATTTTTCCGCAAACGAATAATTATGTAGTACTTAAAAAACAGGTTGAATTATATGACAATCTACTTAGCAGAAAGCTTCCTGTTTATATTTTTCATAGAAAAACTACCAACGAAACTAATGAAGCAGACTCTTTAAATAAGATATTGCTTTCTTTTGATAAAAACCTTCAAATTCAATTAAACAGTCCTGAAACTGGTGCCATTAGGGGTAAGTTCTCTTCAAAATTTCAAGACACTTGCATCATTTTCATTACTTCGAGCCAAGAGTCGTTCGTTTCAAGTATAATGGCCGAAATGGTAACTTCTCGAAAGTCTTTTTACTTAGCTGGAAGAGAAGATTGGCTTGAGTTTGAATCGTTAAATGCTGAGCAATGCGAAAAGTTTAACATGTCTTTTTTCATTTCTTTTAGTCATGATTTTGAGAACAACCTTACAAGACAATTTGTTAAGTCTTATAGAAAAACCTACCATGAAGAACCAAACTTTTATGCATATACTGGATACTCTCAAACCTTGTATTTTCTAACACATTTATATTACTTCGGAAACAACTTTACAAGCTATTTTAATACTATCGATTACAAATTACCATGTGTACAATTCAATATGATGAAGGATCAAGCATGCGGTAGTTTCGAGAATCAGCATTTATTTCTTTATCATTTTAAAGACAAAGAATTCGTTGAATACCTACCAACCCAAAACAGCTATAAGAATAAGTCAAGTAAAGACGATAATTAGTGATTTTTCAAATCAACAGCCGTTTTCTCTTTATTTAAAGTCCTATTTTAAAGAACATAAACAACTTGGTTCTAAAGACCGCAGGCAGGCTCAAGAATGGTGCATTGCTTGGTGGCGTTTAGGGGCTTGGATAACTCATTTAAGTTTTGAAACAAGGTTGGCTGTTGCCGTTTCACTTTCAAATGATGATAGTGCAAATGCAAAAGATCTTTGCCAGCAACAAGGCATAGAAATTAAGTCTGAAAATCAACTTAAATATCTCGAAGCAAAATTCGAAAGATCATATCAAGAGGCATTTTCTGTATTAATAAATCATTTGAGCAATGCTTTAAACCCACAAAGTTTTGCCTATAGCCATCTTTCACAACCTAGCGTTTACGTGAGAATTCTCAACAATAAATCGGGTGTAATAGGTGAGTTAGAATTGCAGAACATTGATTTTGAAATAATTACAGAACAGACTCTTCGCATTATTGGCAAGGCTCAACTAACAGATCTTAAGAGCTTTACAAACGGATCTTTCATTATTCAAGATCTAAACTCACAAAAAACCGGAGAATACATGCCTATTGGAGCAGAAGGTCTGTGGTGGGATTGCTGCGCCGGAGCTGGCGGAAAGAGCATATTATTTCTACAGCAAAATCCTAATGCACAAATTTTTGCTACCGATAATAGAAATTCAATTCTCAAAAATTATCACGAAAGACTTGAACAATGCGGTTTTGACCAGCATGCCTTTATGAAATTAGACGTAAGTCAACCCATTAAAAAGGGTTTACCACAGTTCAACGGCGTTATTGCCGATGTTCCTTGCTCTGGCTCAGGAACTTGGAGAAGGTCGCCAGAGCACTTGTCGTTTTTCAATCCTGCTCAAATAGCCCATTTTCAAGAACTGCAGAGAGATATTGTTACCAATACCATTCCCTTTCTAAAAGAAAATGGAAGTCTTATCTACATTACGTGCTCGGTTTTTAAGGAAGAAAATGAAGAACAACTGGCCTATTTTGAATCTGAATTGGGTTTAAAATGTGAATCATTTGCCGTTTTAAATGGAGCCGAAAGCCTAAGCGATACTTTATTTTGCGCCGTTCTTAAGAAAGAAAAAGCGTGATAAAAACGGTAAAAGTTGATATAGATGCAAAACCCTTTTTTGGTTTTCTGGTAAAACAGCGATTCAAGAAAAAATGGTATGGCTTTTTGCTGTCGCCATTGGCAGGTACCGTTTTGTACTTTCTAAACCCCGTTGATTATTTTGATTATGCCAAATTTTTATGGGCATTCGGTGCCATGTATCCTGCCTGGGTAGTTGGCTATTATTATTACTATGCAAATAGCGATAAAACTAAATACTGGCTTTCTCAACGCACCTATGAGTTTAATGGAAACGATTTAACCATTTATATTGGCGACGAACAAGTTGGGCACATTCAAATTAACAAGGCAAGTGGATTTGAAGTCACTTCTCAATTTTTAGTAGTTTTCCAAGCTGATGGGCAGTTTATTTATATTCCCAGTAATGGTTTTGAAAATGAAGATTTAGGAAAAGCCACACAATTACTCTCTAAAAGGCTAAATGCCAATTGATAAGGCAAAGAATGGAAGATTCGTTTAAGCATAAAGGATTAAGAAAAAGGTTGATTGAATTATTAGCCCAAAAAGGTATAACCGATGAAAAAGTGCTTGCGGCCATGTTCAAAATTCCGCGGCACTTCTTTTTAGATTCGGCTTTGGCAGCCCATGCTTATGAAGACAAGGCTTTGCCCATTGGTGCAGGCCAAACCATTAGCCAACCTTACACGGTTGCGTACCAGTCTCAAGAATTAGAAGTTGAACCTGGAATGAAAGTTTTAGAAGTTGGCACGGGCTCTGGCTACCAAGCGGCTGTTTTATGCGAATTAGGAGTAGAGCTGCATACGGTTGAGAGAATTAGAAAATTAACCGAAAAGGCCACCAAAATGTTATCGAAGCTAGGTTACAAACCCAATTGCTATGTTTCGGATGGTTCGGTTGGCATAAAGTCTTTAGCGCCTTTTGATAGAATTATAGTTACTGCCGCAAGCCCAGTTCTCGGCGAAAAACTCATTGATCAACTAGCATCTCCCGGAATTATGGTTATTCCTGTAGGCGATAAAGTGCAAACCATGTACAAAATTGTAAAGGATGCCAGCGGAAAGGTAACCACCTACAAAATGGACCAATTCAAGTTTGTACCACTTATTGGTGAAGAAGGTTATGATGCCTAATTGAATGTTTACCCCAACTATTCAAGCATTCAACCACAAAAAATAAGGATTAGACAATACTAAATTAGGAATTGGCGCAAGTAAGCCGTTTATATTTGTTGAGAAGCAACTTGCATGGCTTTTATAGGGGTAATTAAGCGCAAATCACATTCTGACGAGGAATTGATTGCTCTGTTTAAACAAACAGGCAACAATAACCACGTGGGCGAGCTTTTTATGCGCTACACGCATTTGGTGTTGGCCATTTGCATGAAATACCTAAAAAATGAAGAAGAAGCCAAAGATGCATCGATGCAAATCTTTGAAAAACTGCTAGGTGATTTGGCAAAACACGAAGTGCAGAATTTTCAGGCGTGGTTTCATACCTACATCAGAAATTTCTGTTTGATGGAATTGCGTAAGGAAAAGAGCAAGCGAAATCATCAGGAAAAATTCAATGCACAACAGCCAACATTTGTGGAATCTGAAGATGGCATGCATCCAAGTGACAAAGAGTTATTAGAAGCCGATATTACTGATTTAGAAACCGCTATTAACCAATTAAAAGACGAACAGAAAGAGTGTATTGAGCTGTTCTATTTAAAGGGTCATAGCTATGATGAAGTAATGCAGCTAACTGGTTTTGAGTACAAAAAAGTGAAATCGCATATTCAAAACGGTAAAAGAAATCTCAAAATACTATTAGAAAAAAGGTGAGTACTAGCCCAAAACATAACAGATCGTTTATTATCCCACTGCATGCCTTAATAAAGTATGTAAAGGGTAATTTATTGGGCGATAAAAAGAAAGAAGTTGAAATTAATGCCGCCTCTTCTCCCCTTCACCAAGAAGCGCTTGAAGGCTTAAAGGAATTTGAAAAAATTGATAAGGTTCCTGCAATGGTAGATGATATTAATAAGGCCATTGCTATAAAACTAGGCCACTCAATTTCTGGCCAATCAAACTTAACTGAAAGTACAAAAGGTGGGAGTAAAATAATAGCACTAAACACCAAAGCTCTGGCAGCAATTGGTGCAGCGGCTTCAGTTATTGTAGCCCTTGGGTTTGGACTTTTTTATATTGTTGACAGGTCAGCTTCCAATTCTGAAAAATTTGCATCGGCTCCAGTTGAAAATACTGATGTTGTTACCGAAAACGTTGACGAAAAATTGACTCCAGTTCAAGATTATTTAGCAAAAGAAAATGCAACTAAGGACACTACTGACTCTTCTACATCAGCCAATGCCATAGCCTTTGAAGAAAACGGTATCTACGATTTAAATGAAGATGTTTTATTTGATCAAAGCGAGTCAATTAATGGTAATGCGTCTGGCCAACCACCTGCACTTAAATTTGATTATAGCAAAACCAAAGACAGAAACAAAAACGAGTACGAAGCTGAACCGGTTGAAGAAACGAGAAAAAACATTTATAAAAATGAAGCCTTTGAAACCCCTGAATTGACAAACAAAAAATCAGAAGAAAATACATATTTCAAACCCGGAAACAATAAAAAAGCAAATTCTGAACTTTCTGCAAGCTCCACAAGGTACAGAGCTGATTCAACCGTAGAATATGATGAATTAGCAGATGACGTTGAAAGTAAAAAGCAAGACAAATCGTATTCGAGTAGTACTCAAGACCTAGCAAATTATCAATCGGGAATGGCTCTAAAAGAGAAAAGCCCTACCGAAGCCATTGCAGCCTTCGAAAAAGTAGTTGACAATAAAAACTCTGTCTATTACAATGATGCCGCTTGGCAATTGGCCAATCTCTATATAGCCAATGGTGATGATCGCAAAGCCAAAAAGCTTTTAAAACGCCTTGTAAAAACTGACAAGTACGACAAACTTGCCACCGAACTGCTAAACAAACTTTAGAGAAACCTTAATGCAAATTAGCGCTAGCTTTTCTTGTAAGTAAATATGCGTTAATGGGTTTTACTGGAGCTATTAAGGAATGAGCTTCCCATAATTCAATCACTTCATTCATATCTAATATAACATCTTCAAAAAATGGATTTATGGCACGAGCAATAATCTGTTTTTGGCCAAAAACCAATTGTCTAATTAATACTTTTTCTCTTAGAATGAAAACATATGTTGCTAATTCTTTTAGCAATTGTGGTTTCTGAAAGTTGGCATGCACACATACCAAAGTGCTTTTTGGTGGATAGCCTTGCTCCATATGCCACATGTCATTTCCAACTACTTCAAACGCTCTGGCTTTTTTATGTTCAAAATTTGGCAATTCAAACCTTGGTATAAAGCTTAGATACTGCTCTGATGATAGATTTTCTAGATAAACTGAACAATTATTTGCTGAAACGAATGGAATTAATCTCTGATTTCCATCTGGATTTAATGCCTTCCCTTTATCAATAGACGATTCATACCTAGAAAATCCGCTAATATCATTAATGGTAATCTCATTGTTAAGCAGTCGCTCAACCGAAATGTTAAATTTATTAGCAATTTCCATTACCAAGCCAATTTTCGGATCTGCCCTACCTTCTTCATAGCTACCAATACTAGCTCTGGTAATGTTAAAGGAATCTGCAAAAGCCTGCTGACTTATTTTTTTAACAGAGCGTATTTTCTTGATATTCTTACCTACAGTTGACATTCCTAAACAATTTTGAAAATATTTTTAGCAAATGTAAAATTTTTTAGTACTATTGACCCGTTAAATTAAAATCTTGCTAAAAAAATGACATGCTGCAACCCGCCGTAAAAAACTTTGCAACAACAATAAATACCAGGTTGCACATAATTATTTTTGACAACGCTTCAATTAATACAACAAATCAATCTCAAAAAAATGACTGACAATTATTTCGCTAAAGTACGTGACTACATTTTAGAGTTAGGCTATCAAATAAATCATATTGACGAAAACGACGGAGTAATCGTTATTTCTGACGAAGACTCTGGCATTAGCAATTTGGTTATAGGCATAGCTGATCCGTTGCTGATTGTAGAACAATTTATATTCAATGTTCAATCAGATTCTGCAAGCATGTACAAAGCACTACTGCAAAAAAACAGAGACATTATTCACGGAGCATTTGTTCTAGACGATTCTGGCACAAAGGTTTTGTTTAGAGACACGCTTCAGCTCGAGAACTTAGATCTTAATGAGCTAGAAGCCACCGTAAACTCATTGGCTCTGCTTTTGAGCGAATATTCAGACGAACTCATTCAATACTCACACCAATCATAAAACCTAATTAAACATTTAAAAAAACAAGAAAATGAGCATATTTAAAAGACTATTTAGAATAGGAAATGCGTACGTAAACAAGGGTGCCGAATTGTTCGAGAAACCAATTATGATGACTGAACAGGGCATTAGAGATTTGAAAAATGACCTGAATAAAAGCTTAACAGGGTTGGCTGAGATTAAAGCCCTTTCTATTAGAGCTAAAGGTGAAATAAATGAGAATACTTCAAGGGCCGAAGATTATGAGCAAAAAGCCATGCTACTTATTCAAAAGGCTGAAAATGGACAAATAGACGCCGCTGAAGCCGATCGTCTCGCCACCGAAGCCTTAATTAAAAAGCAAGAAGCAGAAGAAAATATTGTCCGCGCCAAATCGGAAAAAACTCACTTGGATGAGCAGATAGCTAAAATGGACGTTAACATAAAACGTCTTCGCCAAGAAATAAGCAAAGCCGAAAATGAATTAAAGGCACTTAAAGCACGAGTTACTGTTGCAAACGCTACCACAAAGCTCAATAAACAATTGGCTAATGTTGATACAGATGGCACAATGGCTATGATAGAAAGAATGAAGGAAAAGGCAATTCAGAAAGAAGCGCTAGCGGAGTCATATGGAGAAATTGCCAACGAAGCCAAGTCTGTTGACGAAGAAATAGACAAAGCCTTAGGCGATACAGAGAGAGAAAGTGCATCAGATGCGCTTGCGGCTCTTAAAGCCAAGATGAAAGGCGGCAATTCATAATAGCATAATGAACCATGGTCTTTAAAATGGTCATGGTTCATTTTTTTCATTTTTCTTTAAATTCACCACCTAAAACCTTTACAACCATGGAGTTTCTAATCAAATTCCCTTCAATGCTTTTCTTGATCTTTTCTCCTGCTGAATCAAGCGAAACACCAAAAATCAATACCGAAAATCAAAAGGTAGAAACCCAAGAAATAGCCCCTAAAAAAGTCCTGCTTGCGACCATAAAAGTTGCGACGAAGACCTTGTTCTTACCTATTTCTCTAGGTAAAATACATTATCCTATTTTCTCTATACTAAATTCTATCTACTCATTTGAACCAACTAACAAAAGATGTTCTTTACGTAGCAGTGGTCATTTTTTTGGCCATTATTCTGGTAAAGTGGCTATTTAGAATTGGCATGTTCTTGTCCCTAATTTTGGTAGGCGCCTATTTGTATTATCGCTTTGCTAGACCTTCTGATGATTATGAACGTTAGGTGTAAATGCGGCTTTTATTGAAATGTCATAGCTCTATTAATCGTCCAAAAAAAATGCTCAATTCATAGTAGAACTGAGCATTAATTTATTAATTGATTATTTTGACTAGCTTCCAATTGGCGGGCCACATGGAGAGCCCGGAGGGCCAGACAATGAATGAGAATGTTTTATCTGCATTTTTATTTGACCCCCTTCAACCACAGGAAAAATATCATAGCACTCACAATTACAACAGATATTCTGAATCGGCACATCTCCGGAAGTTGTCCATGTACCACCATTTCTAACCATATCTATTCCATTGATTTTAAAATTGTTCATTTTGGTATAATCATAGGCCAGCATAATAGCACTTCCAGGATAGGTTCCACTCTTTATTGTTCCTTCTTCATCATTGTATTCGTAAATCCACGAAAAGGATATTTGGCCAAAGATTTCTCCCCAACATGGGTCTGAAGGGTCAATATCACTATTCGCAGCATCTATTACAACATGGTGCTGTTGGTAAAAATTGACTCTTGCGTGGGCGTATTTCCAAGACAATCCTGCAATTAGAAACACTCCCAAAAAAAATAATAAATAATTCTTGGCTTTCATAAAATTGGTTTAAATTAGACCATCAAACATATGGTCTTTTTTTTATATTTGGTATTATGTTTTTACTTTTTTCTTAAATATCATTTCTAGTGCGTTTCATTTTTCTTTACATAGTACTTTTTTTTTATAACTATTTATCAGCACAGTCTTATAACTGGAAATGGATAGGAGGAGATACTTCAAATAAAGTTCAACCTGTTTATGGTGAACGCAATATTGCTGGCTTAACCAGCACACCAGGCAATAGACATAGACATGTGCTGTGGCTTAACAGTAACGGAAACTTGATGTTATATGGAGGCCTTTTTGCAATTAATCAATCGAACTACAACTCTAGAAATGATGTGTGGCAACAAACTACCAATGGTTGGAAATGGATTAAAGGTTACAAAACCTTTATTAAAGAGGCCAACTATGGAACAAAAGGGGTTAGTTTAAAAAGTAATACACCAAATAATAGATATGGCAACCTTTACTGGAACAACTCTAAAGGCCAGCTTTGGATGTATGGCGGTAGTGGATTTGATTTACAAGGAAAAACAGGATACTTTAATGACTTATGGTTTTGGGATGGCATTAATTGGACTTGGATAAATGGCGATAGTACTGCATATAAAGCTCCAGTTTACGGCAAAAAAGGAGTTGGACATTTAAATAATCAACCGGGATCTCGGTATATGTCGGCCACTTGTATTGACGACGAAGGTAACCTGTGGTTATATGGTGGTTCTTTAAACTACCTAAATTCTGACTCTCAAAAAATAACTGGAACTGCATCTGACTTATGGAAATGGGATGGCCAGTTTTGGACATGGATGGGTGGAAATAGTGAATTGAATGTAAAACATTCTTTTGATAGCCTAGGTGCAAAGGGAAACATGGCTTTAAGTTGCTTATACAAAAACATGGCCATGTGGTATGCTGATGGATATATTTGGACATTTGGTGGAAGTGATAATGAATTAGTAAATCATGTTTACAAATGGAAAGATGATGAATGGACCTGGGTACATGGAAATTTGGCAAACAGACCTAAACCTATTTACAACCAAAAAGGTGTATCAAACTCAAAAAGCTCTCCGGGTGCTAGAAATGATTTAAGTTATTGCCAAACACCTGATAATAGATTATGGCTATATGGTGGATTTGATTCTCGCCTTAAATCAAATTTTAGTGACCTGTGGGTTTGGAATGGAAACAATTGGATTTGGATGGCAGGCGACACCACAAAAAATGCCCTTCCTGTTTATGGTGCCTTACAAGAAAGTAGTAGCAAACTTCACCCCGGAGCAAGGCGTGAAGTTGGCCTAACAGCAGACATTAATGGTTCTATTTATTTGCATGGTGGTGCAGCAAAAGATAAATATTACGCCGACATATGGCAATTTGAAGCCATGAAACCCACGGCAAAAATTAGAGTATTCGCAAGCCAGGATGAAATCATCTCAAATTCTGATACCGCATACAATATTCAAAATCCTAAGTTTATTGGTAAAGCATCTATTACTTCTACAGGCATATCAAAATACTTCACAATTTATAATTATGGCAATGCTACATTAGAACTTTCCTCATCAGTTATAAAAATTACGGGTGCAGACTCAGCCAGCTTTTATCTGGCAAAAAAACCTGAACATTTAACAATTGCACCTAATGACTCAGCTCATTTTTCTGTCGGTTTTAAACCAACACACCTAGAATTAAATGCAGCCAAAGTAGAAATATTGGCCAAAAATGAACTATTACAAACATTTCAATTTATTGTTACTGGAATCGGTACCAAAGCCAGGATAAATCTTGTAAATGAAATAGAGTGTTCAAGTGCCAATTTACATATAGCTAATACAGATGCGCAGCACCATGCAGTCTTCATCTCATCTACTAATAAAAAACCAATTCTTAAAGATGGACAGAACTTTAGCTTCTCACCCAATTATCTAAAGTCGATTGATTATGATAGCCACACTAAAATATTATATCACGGACCCGACCAAAATGTTTCCATAACTGGTCTTGTTTCCAACCGCACTTATTTTCTTTGGGTCATTCCTGGATTTGGCAAAACAGATTCAACTACATTTAATAACGACTCTAGCCAAGTACTTATTTTCAAAACAAAACCTTCTATTTGGCAAGATTCAGTGCACATTTATCCTGATAAAGATTCGATTGTTTGCCCAGACGTCAAAATCGAAATAGTTAGTACGTCTCCAACAAATAAAATAATTTGGCACAACTTCTTAACATCAAATAAAATACCCTTCATAGCTGATGGCAACTATTATTTCGTTAGTCAAGACAAAAATGAATGTATACTAGGCAGCGACACTATACTTCTGCAAAGCGCAACCAGAAATTATATACAAGGAATACAAACATCTAAATTACCTCCATTTTGTGATGGCGATACAATAACATTACAAACAAAACCTCCAAATTATAATTGGTTTATTTGGAACAATCTCAAAGATTCTAATGCACCATCAATAAAAGTTAACAAAAACGGATGGCATACGGTTACAGCCATAGATCAGTTTAATTGCGAATACTTTGACAGCATTTATTTAACCTTCAACAAGTTACCTGATATTAAGTTTTCATCTGATACTGCAATATTTGATGATTCTTTGATGATTGAATTCAAGTCAAATGCCGATTCAATAATTTGGTCAATTAATCATCATCAATCAACTAATTTAAACTCCATTCCACCACCAGATAACAGTGCATTTTTATTAGCCAAAGCATTCAATGAGAATGGTTGCATGAATGCAGATAGTGTATTAGTATTAAAAATGGAATTTAAGTCTGGTGTTTACCCAACAGCATTTACACCAAATAATGACAATCTGAATGAGTTCTGGTATGTACCCAAATATCCAAAAAATACATACTTACTTGTTTTTGATCGATGGGGAGAGTTAGTTTATAATGGTCAAAATATATGGGACGGTTATAAAAATGGCAAGGAGCTTCCAGTAGGGAAATACTTTTTTATTCTGAAAAATTCTGAAGTTTCGACTTCTATTCTATGCCAAGGAGTTATTACTCTCTTAAGGTAAAGACAATATCTACAACTTACTTTAAAACTGTAAAAGCTTGGCTAAACCATGTAACTCTTTTAACCGTTAAGTCTAAATGCGGCTAGTTCTTATTCCTTTTCTGGCATTCATTGCATTTTGTTCTGCAGCTCAATCGCTTAAAGTTCAAGAGCTTGAATTGGTGCAGATTCTCTATAAAGCAAGAAAGATGTGTTGCAAATATGTACCATGATGGTACAATTTCTCTAAACGTGTACCATTTATCTTATTTTTGGTACACGTTACAATAACATGGGACAAAAAACTCCTTATTCTACTTTACCAAAGCTACCACCAAAAACGAGTGCCGTAGAAACACTTGCTACTCTAAAAGTAAATGGTAAAGCCGCCGCTGCTCTTGCAGAATTAAAGGGAATTGCTAAAACAATTCCCAACCAAGAAATTCTCATTAATGCCATCGTTTTACAAGAATCTAAAGACAGTTCAGAAATTGAAAACATTGTAACCACCAATGATGAACTTTATAAAGCGCTTACACTAAAAAAAGACAACTCGTCGCCACAAACCAAGGAAGTAGTAAATTACAGAAAAGCTATATTATTTGGTTCAAAGCTTCTAAAAGAGCAAGGATTTATTAGGGTTAACGATATTCTTCAAATTCAAGAATTACTTGTTGACAATTCGGCAGGAATTCGAAGCACTCCAGGCACAGTGCTCAAAAACGACAAAACTGGAGAAATTGTTTACATACCACCGCAAGACAAAGAAGAAATTCTACATCTATTAGACAACTTTATAGACCATTTCCATGCGCAGAACAATACCCCCGGCTTAATTAATTTGGCCATATTACATTTTCAGTTCGAAAGCATTCACCCA
>JAGQWA010000440.1 GCA_020437725.1 Bacteroidota bacterium
CATTTCGGCACTTACCGGAAGCATAATTCTGCTTAGCGGCTGACGAACTTTCAATTTGGCTTTTCTTCGTAAGCCTAAACCTAGTGAAGTAATTTCTCTGGCATACCACATGCGCATTTCTAAGTCTTTGTCAATAAACGCAGGATTTGCTACAGGAAATTCTTCTAAGTGAACCGATTCTTTGCCACCTTCTTTGAGATTACTGGTTAGGTCTAAAAAGAGCTTATCCATATAAAATGGCGCAAATACACTTGATAGTTTAGTTGTAGTTAACAAACAAGTATAGAGCGTTTGATAGGCAGAAATTTTATCAGTTGTATAATCTCCTTTCCAAAATCTTCTTCTGCAAAGCCTTACATACCAGTTACTTAATTGATCAATAACGAAATCGTTAATGGCTCTAATGGCTTTGGTTGGCTCATATTCAGCAAGGAAACCATCTACTTTTCCAATTAACGAGTTAAGCTCAGATAGAATCCATCTGTCAATTTCTGGTCTCTCTGCAATAGGAACATCTTCTTGCTCATAGTGAAACCCATCTATATTAGCATACAGTGCAAAGAATTGATAAGTGTTGTGCATGGTTCCAAAAAACTTGCGTTTCACTTCATCAACCCCTTCTAAATCAAACTTAAGATTATCCCACGGCTGGGCATTATGAACCATGTACCAACGCAAGGCATCAATGCCATATTTGTCCATAGTTGAGAATGGATCAATTGCATTGCCCAATCGTTTAGACATTTTATTGCCGTCTTTGTCTAACACCAATCCGTTGGCAATCACATTTTTATAGGCAACAGAGTCAAACAACATTCCTGCTATGGCGTGTAGAGTAAAGAACCAGCCACGTGTTTGGTCAACACCTTCTGCAATAAAATCAGCAGGATAATTGGCCTCAAAAATATCTTCTTTCTCAAACGGATAATGCCATTGGGCATAAGGCATGGCTCCAGAATCGAACCACACATCAATTACATCTGTAACACGTTTCATTGGCTTGCCACTTGCTGAAATCAATGTTACATCATCTACAAATGGCCTGTGAAGGTCAAAATTTTCATCAATTGGCGGGTTTTTGACACCAGCTTCAGTGGCCAGTTTTGCCTCAGCTTTAAGTTCTTCAACGCTTCCAATACACTTAAATTCGGTTTCATCATCAGATGCCCAAATGGGTAATGGTGTGCCCCAAAATCTTGATCGAGACAAGTTCCAATCAACCAAATTTTCTAACCAATTGCCAAAACGACCCGAACCTGTGTGTTCTGGTTTCCAGTTAATGGTGTTGTTTAGTTCTACCAGCCTTTCTTTAAATGCGGTGGTTTTAATAAACCATGATTCTAACGGGTAGTAAAGCACTGGTTTATCGGTTCGCCAACAATGCGGATAATTGTGCTCGTATTTTTCAACCCTAAACGCCTTATTTTCAAGCTTTAACTTTACGGAAATGTCAATATTAACGTCAACGTACTTGGGGTCGTCCAAGTAATTCTTCACGTAGCGACCAGCAAATTCGCCCATTTGGTCAACAAATTTTCCGCGTTTGTCAACCAAAGGCAACTGCTTGTCTGGAAAATCAGGATCTGAAACCGTTACTGCCGGAATACCGTTTTGCTGAGCTACTCTTTGGTCATCTGCACCAAAAGTTGGGGCAATATGCACTATGCCAGTACCGTCTTCGGTGGTAACAAAATCTCCAATAATTACCCTAAAAGCATCGCCTTCAGGCTGAACATATGGAAGTAATTGCTCATACCGTGCTCCTGCTAAATCGCTACCTTTTAGCTTTTCTACTATTTGGTAAGGAATAACCTTGTCATTCTTTTTAAAAGAATCAAGTGGTTGGTTTTCGCCTTCCGGCTTAAAGTAGTTAGAAACAAGCACTTCGGCCAAATACACATACTGCTCTTGCTCTGTATAAGGATTTACGGTATGAATTTTAACGTACTGAATGTTCTTTCCAACGGCTAGCGCAGCGTTTGAAGGCAGTGTCCAAGGGGTTGTAGTCCACGCTAAAAAATAGGTATTGTCTTCTCCAATTTTCTTGAATTGAGCGGTGCAAGAAACATCTTTCACCATTTTATAAGTACCTGGTTGATTTAGCTCATGAGAACTTAAACCCGTTCCGGCTGCTGGACTATACGGTTGAATAGTGTATCCTTTATAGAGTAACTCTTTATCAAAAAGGCGTTTTAACAAATGCCAAATAGACTCTATGTACTCTTTCTCGTAAGTAATGTAAGGGTCGTCTAAGTCAAGCCAATAACCAACACGTTCGGTTAGACTGTCCCAAATTTCCTTGTATTGCATTACATCTTTTCGGCACTCGGCATTGTACTCAGCCACCGATATTGATTTACCGATGTCATCTTTTTTAATTCCAAGACGGTTTTCTACCTGCAATTCAACTGGTAAACCGTGGGTATCCCACCCACCTTTGCGGTGAACCTGAAAACCTTTAAGGGTTTTATATCTACAAAAAATGTCTTTAATGGTTCTGCCCAATACATGGTGAATGCCAGGCATTCCATTGGCAGAAGGCGGACCTTCGTAAAATGTATATGTTTTGTTGCCTTGGCGGGTAGAAACGCTCTTTTTGAAGATGTTGTTTTCTTTCCAGTATGAAAGAACTTCATCAGCAATTCCGCTTAGGTTTAACTGCTCGTATTTTGGATATTTTGAGCCCATTTACCTGTACTCTTTTTACGTTAAAATTAAAGACCGGCAAATATCTTAAAACCCAAGGCAATAGGGCTAAAAATCTCGTTTTCTATAAAATGAAAGAATTAAAGACGGCAGAAGTACCAAGTTTGTAATCATGGCTATAAGCAAATTGGTAGAAGTTAATAACCCAAGCCATTTTGTT
>JAGQWA010000441.1 GCA_020437725.1 Bacteroidota bacterium
AATCAATAACTAGCCAAGGCTTTCCAATACATTTTAAAGATACTTTGCAATGCAAACAGCTGGCTAACATAGATTTATTCAAATGACACGAATCGCATTCACCATATTCTTTTTTTGCGCACTCTCAAGCGCATTTGCACAGTCAGTAGAAACGTATAAACGCCAAATAGACTCCATGCAAAGTGAAATTTCACTTGCAGTAGATTCAGGAGAAAAAGCGTTGCTCATTTATCAAACAGGGCAGATTTATGCGCAATTCAATGGCAAAATAGCAGAGAAACATTACAAAAGGGCTATTCATTTAGCAGAAAGAGAGCTTAGTAATTCTAAAAATCAGGAGCTAGAAGTGGCTCGTGGTAGAATGTATGCTTCGCTGGGAGTTACCCTTTATTTAGAAGGCAATGCAGCCAAGGCCATTCCAGCTGAGTTAAAAGCCATAGAAATATTCGAAAGCGAAAAAGCCACACAATTTTTGGGGAGAAGCTATGTGGTAATGGGTGCCATATACAAGCAAATTCAACAATTTAGCGAAGCCAGAAAATTCCATTTCAAGGCTTTAGAAATTAGCCAAGAAGCAAATGACAGTGGCGGAATGGCACTGGCATTAAACAACATTGGCCTTTCGTATTTCGATGAAGATAGTTTTAGCTTAGCCATAGATTACTATAAAAAATCGTTGGCCATTTATACCAAAATTGGCGATAAACGCGGAATGGGAGTGGAGCTCATAAATCTCGGTAACTCGGCTCAACAACAGAAAAACCACAAGCTTGCCAGTTCTTACTACCATAGAAGCCTAAAACACCGGCAAGAAATTGAAGATCGATTTGGTCTCATTTTTTCGCATGCGCGAGTTGGCGAAATTCTTTTAAAAGCTGATAGCATTGAACAAGCACTTGTGCATGCCAATAAAAGCCATGAATTGGCCACCCAGTTTGGCATGGTTAAAGGTTTAAACGATGCACATGAACTTTTGGCTAAAGTGTACCATAAACTTGGAAATTACCAAAAAGCCTACGAGCACCAAGTGTGGTTTATGCAAATGAAAGACAGCCTAAGCGATGCCGAAAATGTGAAACGCGTGGCCGATGCCGAAAATCAGTTTAAGTTCAAACAAGAGCAGTTGGCTGATAGCATTAAAAACGCCGAAGCTAAAAAGGCTCTTCAAACTGAAATTGAGATTCGAGAAATAAAGGCTAATCAACAGAGAATTGTACAGGTGGCCTTAATAGTTGGAATTCTTATTACCCTAGCACTCGTGGTGGTGAGTTTAAAACGCTATTTAGATGGCAAAAAGCAAAACCAAATAATTAGTGCCCAAAAAGCGCAGGTAGAAAAGGCACTCATAACCATTACCAAACGCGACGAAGAAAAGGAACTGCTCCTAAAAGAAATTCATCACCGTGTAAAAAACAACCTACAAGTGGTGTCGAGCTTATTAGAACTGCAAGCCAAAAGGGCTGATGAAGACACACAAACCGCTTTTGCAGATGGCCAAAGTCGCGTAAAGGCCATGGCTTTAATTCACGAAAAACTTTATAGAAACGAAGACATTTCGACAATAGATTTTGAAGAATATACCAACCAGTTGGCTAACCAAATAGCCGCTCTATATACCGACCGAAAGGTGCAACTAGAAATAAACGGCAACAATTGCCAGTTTGATATTGATACTGCCGTGCCTTTGGGGTTGATGTTGAATGAGTTAATAACCAATGCTTTTAAGTATGCCTTTAAACTAAATGGTGGGTTTCTAAAAGAGGAAGTACACCCAAAAGGTGATGAAGGTTACGAACTTGTGGTAGCTGACAACGGCAACGGAATGCCTGATGATTTTGACCTGAAAAAGGCCAAAAGTTTAGGCCTTAGATTAGTAAACAGGCTTAGCAGACAGCTGTATGGAAAAGCCGAATATGAGAACATAAACGGAGCTAAATTTTCTATAACCTTTAAAGACACACATCAGCGCAAGTTGGTGGCATAATTCAGTTAATGATAAACTCGGCTAGTTTTACTCTATTAATGTTTTCGATTTTATGAACGTGTTAGGTGCCTACTTACTTTTGACCAGCAAATTAGATTTACACAGGGCACATCATTATTTTCCAAACAAAGGTTTTGTAACGAAATGAGATGCAAAATGAAGGCTTTTTTGGTGGGTATTCAGTTATTATGTGTCCAGACTTTATTTGGGCAAGCAAGCGCAATTGATTCGCTCAAAAATTATTTAAAAACGGAGATATCAGATTCGGCAACCATAGTGGTTTATACCGAATTGTCTAACCAGTACAAGTCTGTTAATCTAGATTCTTTTAAATGGTGCTTAGAAAAAGCATTGGCCATTAAAAGCTGTAAAGAATGCATGGCGCCAAGAGCAGAAGCATTGTTGGCTTATTCTATGTTCAAAACATCAAGAAAAGACTCAAACGCTATTGAATTAACGTTTGAAGCTTTAGACATCTACAAGCAGTTAAACAATGTTGATCAAGTGGCCAATATGTTATACGAGATAGGCAATCAACATATCCATTTAGGTAATTCTACCGACGGTAAAATCTGGTTAAGAAAAAGCATAGTTTATGCCACCAAGCACAACCTTAATGAAAGAAAAGCAAGTGCACTTGCAAATATGGGTTACTTGTTTGCTCGAAGTGGAATTTACGACAGTGCAGCGGTCTGTTTAAGAACAGCTCTTGAGATAGACGAAAACGATGGCAAAAAGTCTTCACAAATGGCTTTGCTAAATATTGGCGTGGTGTATTTCCACTCAGGAAATACTGAAATGGCCATAACCTATTATAAGAGAGCGCTAGAAAGAGCCATTGAAGAAAACGACGAAAGAATACA
>JAGQWA010000442.1 GCA_020437725.1 Bacteroidota bacterium
CTACCTGAATCTAAAAGGGGATTGCCCGCACCTGATGTGGCTTTCTACAAGATTTTCGGCTTATCGTCATTGTTTCCGAAGTCAAAAATATTTGGCAAGTATCATCTTGGTTATTTAGACAAAGACCAAACACATAGTGTTGATATTCTAGCTGGTGCCTTTATGCTCCTTAGAAAAGAAACGCTTGATAAAACGGGTTTGCTCGACGAGACTTTCTTCATGTATGGAGAAGACATTGACCTTTCGTACCGAATTAGCAAGGCTGGTTATAAAAACTACTATTTCCCTGACACACGCATAATTCACTACAAAGGAGAGAGTACCAAAAAAGGCAGCCTGAACTACGTTTTTGTGTTCTACAATGCCATGATCATTTTTGCTAAAAAGCACTTTACGTCAAACAACGCGGCGCTTTTCTCTTTCCTTATAAACATGGCTATTTACTTCAGAGCGGCCATTTCAATTGGAATTCGGTTTTTTAAAGGTCTCACACATCCGTTTATTGACGGAGCTGCCGCCTATGGTTTGTTGGTATGGCTAACACATTGGTACGAACAAAACATTAAATATTCAGACTCTAGCGCATCTTATCCCGAAGCATTCTACCGAATAATTCTACCCATTTATGCATCTCTTTGGGTTATTGGAGCATTTTCTACCGGATCATATAAATGGAAATTTCAAACAGGAAGGCTATTTAGGGGTGTATTAATAGGAACACTCATGGTTTCGCTGCTTTATGCCTTTTTAGATGAATCAATGCGATTTTCAAGAGCCATTACTTTGTTGGGTACGCTGGCATCATTTTTTAGTTTCTACTTAACTCGATGGGTTTGGCACTTTTTTAAGGCTGGGCATCCTGCAATGGGCAGTTTAAAACCAAAACGCATAGTTATAGTTGGCAGTGAAATAGAAACAAATAGAGTAAGCGAACTGCTTGATAAAACAGGCGTTTCTCACCAAATGGTGGGCAAAATTTTTCCTGGAAACGAAGTGCCTAAGTCATTCCTTGGCTCTATTAGACAATTGCAAGAAGTGATTAGCATTCATAAAGTAAATGAAGTAATTTTTTGTTCTAAAGACATGAAGTCAAGCGACATTTTTAACCAAATGTTGCAGATAAGAAAAGCCGATGTTGACTTTAAAATTGTTCCTGAAAAAAGCGTGTTTATTATTGGTAGCAACTCTAAAGATGCTCCTGGAGATTACTACACCATTGATGTAAAATTAGCACTTAAACAGCCTGAGCATCAGTTTAATAAACGCGTACTAGATGTGCTGGTTAGCGTGTTTTTATTGGCTTCTTTACCAGTTTCTATTCTTTTGGTTGAACAAAAGCGAAATTTCGTATACAACATTTTTAAAGTGCTTGCGGGTAAACTTACTTGGGTAGGTTATTCTTCAAAACATGATGATGCATCGCTACCAAACTTAAGAGCCGGCGTATTAAAACCAACTGATCGATATACTGGTTTAGAACTAGAAATGCGTGCCATTAACCGCATTGATACCGCTTATGCTCGTCATTATCATTTCTCAAAAGATCTAGACTTAATTTTTAGAAGTTTTGCCAAACTAGGAGATACAGGCCGTAGTATTTAATTTGCGCCTGATTTTAATTATGAAATACATTTTATCTGTTTTGCTGGCATGGCCAATGTTGGCTTCAGCCCAAATAACCAATAACTTTTTCGAAGATGGAAACCCAACATCTATTACGGGTTGGACTGTAAATAATGGCAGTGGCGGTTCGGTTAGCGAATATACTTTGGTAAAAACTGGTGGAGACACCACTATTAAAGCTTTTGAAGGAAGCAAATTCGCAGCATTGGTTCAAGATGATAATCAACAAACTAAAGCCACTACCGCCTTTGCACTTGACAAACGAAAAAGCACCATAACTGGGCAGTTCATTTACATACCAACAGACTTTACTCAACGGTTTTCTTTCAATATTCTTTACACCAAATACTCTGATGGCAAAAGAGATACCGTGGCGCATGATTATAAAGAGTTTACCACTATTGACAATGAAGGAAATAACTACTACAATTGGCTTTATTTAATCATTAGAATGGATGATGAAGACTTTATTCCAAATGGTGACCCTGATACTTGTTTCTTAGAAATTACACTTGATGCACAGAACGAGAAAAAAGGTGCCATTCTGCTAATGGACGATTTTAACTATACAGATCGCGTTGTATCAAACGTTCACATTCCCATATGCACAGGCCCTGTTTTTCAGGCATATCCAAATCCATTTAACCATTCGCTTTATGTTGATTTGAATGAAGGTAACGGTACTGCGCAGCTGGTTAATTCAAATGGTTTGGTTATTTCAGAAGAAAAATTAATTGAAGGAACCAACCAACTTTCAACCAGCCATTTACCTTCTGGGATTTATTATTTAAGGGTTAAAGCCACTAGTGCTAACGAGACTTCGGTTTATAAGGTTTTGAAACAGTAGGCTACTGATTTTCAGAACTAATAATATTTACTAGTTCCAGTTTTCCATTTTCATCTTCAGCCCAAACAATGGCAATAGCGTAGAGATTTTCTGCCTTCCATTTTTCTTCAAGTGGAATTTGAAGATCAATAAAGTCAGTTTCACCCGTTTCTAATTCAATCACATTTCCATCAAAGGCAGTAAACCCAGCTCTAACAGAATGGTCATGAACCATGTCTTCAATGTATTTCTTCCAACCGCGTCGTTGGTCATAAACGAAGCCATTTTCTAAAGCGAACGCGGCAATTCGGTAGTTTTTTACATCTGGGTTTTGTGCGAGCTTTTCATATGCAACTATGCATCTAACGGTACTATCAGTAGTAATTGA
>JAGQWA010000443.1 GCA_020437725.1 Bacteroidota bacterium
TTGCTCTTTCTGTTTAGTAGCGCCCGCCTGAACGACTCAGTCGGGCAGGGGGACTGGACTTCCCGATGCACCGTTCCACTTCGATCGGGATAAACTTCTCGTCCAGAACTTTTTCCATAAAAAAAGGCCTGCCAAATCTTGACAAGCCTTCTCGCTTAGTAGCGGGAACTGGACTCGAACCAGTGACCTTCGGGTTATGAGCCCGACGAGCTACCTGCTGCTCTACCCCGCAATATGTTTTGTGCGTTGTTCGGATTATGAACCCGACGTCCCGATAGCTATCGGGAGCTCTAGCCCGCAATATATTTTTAGTAAAAAACTTCTTTTTTCGGCTCTGAGCATCTCTCAAAGCGGGTGCGAAGTAATTAATCTTTCTTTGCACCACCAAATAAAACTGCGGTAATTCGCAAAAATCTTTCAGCATGGCACATCGGTCAGGATTCGTAAATATTATTGGCATGCCCAACGTGGGCAAGTCAACCCTTATAAATCAATTAGTTGGCGAAAAAGTTGCCATTACAAATCATAAGGCACAAACCACCAGGCACCGAATTCTGGGCATGGTAAATAGCGATGATTATCAGGTTATTTTTTCTGATACACCTGGAATTATTAACGACCCCAAGTATCCTATGCAAAGTGCCATGATGGATTTTGTGCAAGAAGCTTGGCAAGATGCTGATGTGCTCATCTTCCTTTTACAAGTAGGTCAAAAATTAGAGCATCTTGCTTCACTCATTGAAAAATTAAAAGCCACTACCCTACCTGTTTATGTGGTAATTAATAAAATAGACACTAGCAATCAAGAAGAGCTTTTGCAGTATATGAAATCAGTTTCAGAGCATTTTGAGCAAGACCGCATATTCCCTATTTCAGCCTTAAAAAACGCCAATGTAGAATACTTGTTTAAGCATATTTTGGAAGAAATCCCAGAACACCCAGCCTATTTCGATAAGGAAATTTATACGGATAAGTCAGAACGGTTTTTAGCCGCTGAATTGATTCGTGAGAAAATATTTGAGCAGTTTAAACAAGAGATTCCCTATTCTGTTGAAGTGGTGGTAACTGCTTTTAAAGACACGCCCGAAAGGTTGAACGTAGCAGCAGAAATTTACGTAAACCGAAAATCGCAAAAAGGGATTATTATTGGGCATCAAGGTTCGGCATTGGCCAAAATAGGCAAAGCGGCAAGGCACGATATGAAAGAGCATTTTGGCAAAAGCATTTACCTTGATTTATACGTAAAAATCAAAGAAGGCTGGCGCGAAGACAAGAACCAACTTCGCCGATTTGGTTATAATTCAGCCAAAGATTAACCAATGACGCAAAGCAGAGATTTACTTCTTAGCCATCCTTTTTCAGTGCGGTTTGTACAGCAAAATGCCAGTCGCTTTATTGGCAAAACCTTGGTTGATTGCTACAAAACATCGCCAGAACAAACGGTTTTTGAATTGGCTGATCAGCATGATGGTTTTTACTTCATTACTTATTTCTCCAACACCAAGTCGTTCTTTTTTATAAAAGAAGATTACGGCAAGCCAAAATCAAAATACCACACCCTTTATAAGGCCCTTCATGGGCTAGATATAATTGCGCTTTCAGCCTATCAAAACGAACGAAGCGTTGGTTTATATTTTGAAAACAACCAAGCTTTGATTTTGGCTTTGTTCGGTAGAAAAAACTTCGTTTATCATACCCAAGCAGCACCAAATGAAGAGATAGAATTAGCTTTAAATGACAAACATTTTGATTTGATTCCAACCATGGAAATGAATCTGACTCCTGAGTTTTTAACCAAGCTTTTCAAAGCTAAAACATATACTAGTCCGCAAACCGACACCATACATGTAATTGAAGACCAAAACCAATTTGTTCGGCTTGATTTTGAAGTTAAGAAAGACCAAAAAGCGCTTTATTCTGGCCACGACACAATTGAAGCGCTGAACCAATATGCCAGAACCTATTTCAAACTTTCGGGCAAGGCATTGCTCCTTCAAAAGCTCAATAACCATTTCAACCAAAAACTTAAAAAGGCAACAAAGGCTCTTGACGCTGCGCAAAAACAACTTCACCGAATTACCACTGAGCTAGACTATAGAATGTGGGCCGATTTGCTCATGGCCTATGCTTTTCAAGTGAAAAATGATGCATCCGAAACACAACTCCCTCATTTTGAAACCGGCGAACTGGTTACTATTCCACTCAAAGCCAAGTTAAATGCGCGCGAGAATGCCGAGCGATATTACCGAAAAGCCAAAAACCAAAACAAGGAAATTGAAGCACTTGAAAAGCAAATAGCTAACAAAACAAAGGAAATAGAAGACTGCGAGCTAAAACTGCTTGAACTTGAAGAGCAGAATGATTTTAAGGAGCTTCAAAACTTGGGTAAAGGCATTTTTAAAGAAACGGATCAGAATGCGGCTAGAGAGTCAAAATTCATGGAATTTGAACACATGGGTTATAAAATTTACGTTGGCCGAAACTCAAAGAATAATGATGAACTAACCCTTCATTTCGCTGCTAAAAACGACTTGTGGCTGCATGCTAAAGACTTAGCTGGCTCTCACGTAGTGGTTAGAAATAAAGGGAGCGAAACCAATTATCCAAAACCAGTAATTGAAGTAGCTGCTGGGTTGGCTGCTTATTATTCAAAAGGCAGAAACCAACAGATGTGCCCTGTTATTTACACGCCCAAAAAATTTATTAGAAAACCAAAAGGAGCGCCTGCAGGAGCAGTTTTGGTGGAGCGAGAAGACATTGTTTTTGCTCAGCCTTCGCTGCCATAAACCAATGTTTTTTGTTATTTGCCCAAGTGAAAATATCTCTAAAAAACTA
>JAGQWA010000444.1 GCA_020437725.1 Bacteroidota bacterium
CCCAGATTGTCAATACTTATGGGTTTATAAGGCAGTGTTGAATCCGGATTTGCGGGTAAACTGTCTTTGTGAATGTATTTTCTATTTGCAGATGGTCCCTGTGTTGGGCATAGCCATGCCTTATGGCTAACGGTTGAACGGTTATAAAAGGTAAATTGATTCCAGGGTTCAGCATAGTAGTAGCCTCGCAAACGTTGTGTACCTTGAGAAGTGTAAAAGGTGACATTAATGGTGTTTAAATAAATAGAAAGTTTGCCGGTATCAATACTAAGGGTTAGGCAAAAAGTATCGGTTCCTTTGCCATATGTGCCCGTGTCTATGGTGCTGCTAAGCAGGGTGTGCACCGAGTCTGCCCAATAGGAAATGGAATCTATGTGCACAAGGGTGTCTCTGTAAAACACAAAGCAAAAGGTAAACTGAGTATCAATGTTAGTGGTGTCTTTCTCCAAAAATTTAAAATCAAGGAGATGAGGAGTTGTTGCTATACTTGAGTCTCCGTTTGCAAGCGCTTTTGTTCCATAGCAACTCAAAAAGAGAATTAGTAAAAGTAAAATGCGGTTGTACATAATTGTTATTTTATAGATTTATATGATGTTTATATAGCTCCCATTCTGAATAGTCTCTACTGTACATATATACCGTACCAACTCCACGAACTCTTATTTGGCGATTGAATAAATCAGAACCCAACCTTAAGTTTACAAAATCGTATACTACGTAATTTTTAAAATTATAGTACCTAAAGTCATAGGTCACAGAATCAACCACATAAACACTCTCATTACCGTAGTTCCCTAACTTTATTGGGTATTGAAGATGCGTTGCCCCTGCCCTTGCAGACAAATCATTTCCGCTTGAAATACATCTGTTATGATATACATCCGTGCTAATTCTAAATTCACCTCCAGCTCTTTTTAGCTCTTTGCTGCTATGACTAATTTCTAGCTCTAGTTGCTCCAAGCATTCGTCACCAATAAACTCGCAATCGCAGAGTATTTTTCGGAATGTTCGTTTTACACGAGCAGTATCATAAACATCGGCCGTGGTGTCAACCCGTTTATATATCCACCAGCTACCTTCTGGGAAATACCAATAGCTTTTAAAGGTGTCGTTCTGAAAAAGAGTATCAGTGTAATAAATAAAGTCTTTGGTGTTTTGGCAGGGGTAACCACAAGAACAATCGTAACAGCATTCTGGTACAGTACTCGGGCGATCACAGCTAAAAAGTGCTGTGAATAAGACAATTGACGTTAAAAGTATAATCTTGTTCATAGCAATCATATCAAGTATAGATGAATAAGGTTCGGGTTGTGAATGTAGTCATCTTTTACTTTCAATTGTCAAAACCGTATAATTAATTTTCCATTAATTATACGAAAGGTCGTAAATCAACGATTAAAAACCACAAAATCTATTCAAATAAATATTGATCTTGACTTATTATGAACAAGAATAACAGCTCACATAGTTTGTAGATAATGGTTGACTGTACCTAGCCCAAAACCATCACACTAAACTCATGATTCACTTCAGCCTTAAAATCAAGCTTCTGAACCCCAAACCTTTCTGAAATATCTGCGGCAAGAATGATATCTGAAAATCGTTCAAATCCCGTTTTAAATCTGTCAGCATCAGATGTGTTCATATACATTTCATAGGTGGCATTCACAATGGCTTCATCCAAATAATCACCTTCATATTCATGGTTTTGAATGCCTATTGTATTAACAAAGTCAAGCGTTTGAACGGGCATTTCAAGGTTGTTTCTTAGTCCTTCAGCAAACTCTGTAGAGATCATCTGTTCTTCCGGGCCTCCGCCATTTCCAATAACAATTTCCGGACACAATGGTCTTGATGTAATGGTTTGGCCATTGTCATCAAAAGGGGTGTTCAAAATTTGATGTGATGTACCCGAATAATCTATGTATTTGGCATTAATGTTTCTATCTGGATCTAGAGTAGGTCGTGGTGTATTGGTATTAGGGGTAGAAATCCAACTTGACCATTGATTGTTAGCACAATATATATAGGGTATTGTACTTGGAAACAAATTGAATTTATGTGTACTTAAATCAAGTCTATCGTTTCTCCAAAGATTATCAGCCTCTAAGTGGTTTCTGCCATTGTTTAAGTGAAACTGTGAATAATAGCCGGCAACTGAATAATTGTTACCACTAAAATCAACATAACCTGCAGCTCGTCTTATTTCACTTGAAAGATTAAGCTCAGAGCCTGAGAACCTAATTCCGTTAAAGCTATTGTCTATGTCTGAGCAAAATGCCGTTAAACTATTACCATAATAGGTTATACCCGTTTCCTGTGAATTATCAATGTTTAAACCTTCAACCCTTAGGGGTGCATTTTCCCCCATGAAATCAACACCATTTTTAGCGCTGTTGCTAATATACCCTAATCGAATTTCAGATGGTTCAGACATCATTCTGGCAATCCAACCTGTTTCGCAATTGGTGAAATTACAACTACTTATTTTGGCTCCACGGCCGTGTGTGGTTATTCCATTCTTGCAATCTTCAAAATCACAGTTTTCAACCGTAATGCCACTTGGCCCATAAAATGACTCTGATTTTATGCCGTGTCGCATACCTGTAAAGCTGCTATTTTCTATGGTTACATCATTTTGACCGTATAAGTATATTCCTCGAGGTTGGTCGCCACTTGTAAGCGGCGCGAAATGAGCATTATCAAGTTCTATTTGAAGATCAGTAGCCAAACGTGCATCATCGGCCATTAGTACTTTGCCATTGGTTATACTGATTGAACCATTACCCACTGAATTTGCATCTGAAAGAAACCATAAGTCTGATTGCCATATT
>JAGQWA010000445.1 GCA_020437725.1 Bacteroidota bacterium
CAATTAAGATCATATCTCATAGTCAGGGTGGTGCCCATTCTCAAGGGATGGCTGCTCAATTATTAAGTTATAAGGATGAAGATGGCAATCCGCTCTATAAAATTGAAGTTATTTACCACATTACTCCACACCAACCTACAGATATCCCAAAAGTCGAAGGGGTAGATCGCATGGTACAGTACTCGCATCCGGGTGATGCAATTTCGTCGACAAAATGGTATCAGCCACTTGAAGGTCTAGGACTAAACGGAGGGTCTGACTTTGGTCGTATTAAGGGTGTCGATGAATTTGTTGGTTATGACATCATGGGGGGAGATAATCAACCCCCGTGCGAAGGTCCAATGGGAAATAGGTGTGGCCATAATGTTACCGATAATGATTATATATTTGATATTGAGTCACGTAAAGATGGCGCAGTTAAAATTAGACTTGATCGCAATGAAATTACAAATCCGTCATGGGAAATAAAATAATAGCGCTTCTAGTTTTAATTGGTTTCGGGGTTCTTTTTTTACTTTCCTTAAAGGTCACTAAAAATAGATGTAGTGAAGAAACATGGCTTGAGGAAAGTAGCGATAATCGAGAATCAATTAGGGTTAAGCGAACATTTAAAGACACTTTTGAAAATTGGTTGTCTTTAAGGTATGATAGGTTGAAAGTTGATTCTACAAATCAGATGTTCCATTCAAAATATTGCATAATGAGTTCCAGAGAAAACAAGGCATTGTTATTTCATTCTAATTATGTTCCATCTGAAAACAGCTACTATGAATCTCATGTGGTCAGTTGTGAAAAGTTACATGGCAATTGGCATTTCTATTGGTTGGGAAATCTGACCCAAATAACTTTTGTCGACACAACATACACCAAGAGCCACTTCGATCAAGAACACAATAAAAAGCTCGCTATCAAGATTTTATGCGATGGAGTTCTGAAACAGAATTGCAAAACAAATGAGAAATTTTTAAGAAAAATATGGTTTCCTGATTGGGTTAGCGAAAAGCACGCGAAGAGATTTTGGGGTAACAGGTAGATCCGGGGTAATGTTCAAAATAGCATATAGACACGAAGCCAATTTCTTAAAATGCTGATTTTGTTCTCTTTATCTGTTTGGCGTGTGCACTTTTCTCAATGAATTAGATGTAAACGAATCATACAAAAGTTCCTTAGAAGTGAAATATGCAGGTTGTTTGGAACTTAGTGTTCAAAATAGCATATGAAAAATTTGTGTAAGGCTTGCCAAGGAGAATTAATTAAAGCAGGAAAGCAGAAAAACGGAACCCAACGCTATGTCTGCAAACAATGCAGAAAGTACCAACAACTAGATTACAAGAACAATGCTTGTCAGGTAGGAACAAGCAGTTTGGTGAACATCTACCTAGAAGGCTGTGGTATCATAAGTTTAGGCAGAATCTTCGGCATATCTCCATCAACGGTACTCAACAAAATCAAGCAAGCAACGAATCAAGTAAAAAAGCCTGTTAAGTTTCCACCTTACCAATCCTACGAAATAGACGAAATGCACACGTTTGTTGGTCAAAAAGACCGACAAATTTGGATAACCTATGCCATGGAACGAACAAGCAAACAAGTAGTTGACTTTGTTGTAGGCAGTAGAAATAAAGAGAACCTGGCTCATGTGGTCAATTCAATACTGGCCAACAATCCCAAAAGAATCTACACAGATCATCTCAATATCTATCCAACCCTTATTCCCAAAGGAGTTCATAGACCGTCAAGGTTTATGACTAATTCCATTGAAAGACTGAATCTGACTCTAAGAACCCACCTGAAAAGATTATCACGAAAAACCATCTGCTATTCCAGGTCAAAACACCTGCTAGAAGCCAGTTTACAACTTTACTTTTGGCAATAGTTTGCTACTGAACCAACAAAAAAGACAGTACAGAAAGCGAATTGCTATTTTACCGGCAGTTTAAATAATAAACAGTGAAGATTCGGGAACACATACAGAAATACTCAGGCAACTTCGAAAAAGTAAGTACGGAGTATTACGACTTGCTTGAGCAAGTTGAGTATTCAGAAGACTTAAGCATTGAGGAACTAACCAATATAGAAAACGGGTTAAAGCAAATAATAGCCCTTGAGCCTGACTATTTAGACCCTTATTTACTACTTTATAAGGTCAACATGTTTGAAGGTAAGCTATTGGATGCCGATCAAATATTGGATAATGCTTATCAAAAGAGCTTACACTTGATTATAGACGCCAAAGGCCATTGGCCGGACCTGATGGAATGGGGCTGGCAAGAAAACCGACCTATCATAAGAACCCTGATGCAGAAAGCTGAAAATTTATGGATAGACGCTTTGGAAGTGCCCGGACTTGAAGAAGAAGCCCAAGAGATTTATGGTCATTTGTTGCGCGTCAATCCCGGAGATAATACAGCCGCACGATATCCATTGCTGGCCCTACTGAAAGGTATGGACTACGGGGAATACGAATCCGGATTTCTGGTAAGAGATGAAGAGATGGGTTTGGTGTTTTCTGAGGATTGTGAAACTTGGTTTGCCAAGGAATCGAAAAAGTATCCTGAGTTTGCAGCATGGAGAACCTACATGAAGCAAATCAGTTAATAGGCCGGAACCAGTTGGCAGAGTTTTGGTTTGGAAAGAGAACAGAACAAATCTGTGCGTTTTGCTTATCTCATGGCTATTGGGGACAAATAGTATTATTCAGAGAAAAAAAGCATGTTAAACCACTGTAGATCAGTCAATAATGAATTTGGCATCTATTTTGATCGTAAAATATTGCTTTTGATACCCAATTCAAGGCAAACCCTTTATCAATAAAAAAAGCCCTTAGCCAAA
>JAGQWA010000446.1 GCA_020437725.1 Bacteroidota bacterium
CACCTTAAAATTTGAATCGAACCAATTAATTCTCATTATTCTTATCATACAACTGGTTGCCAGCTTAGGTGCCTATGTATTCTCTAAAGCATCGCAAAAAGTTGGTAACATAAAAGCGCTTCTTATCCAATTGTTTGTATGGATTTTGGTTTGCTTTTTGGCATTTATGGTAACACCATCCAACAAATGGCTTTTTTATGTGGTGGCCGTTTTACTTGGAATGGTATTAGGTGGTATTCAAAGTTTGTCTCGCTCTACCTATTCTAAAATGCTACCCAATACTGGCGATAATGCGAGCTTTTTTAGCTTTTATGAGTTAACTGAGAAACTTGGTATCGTTATAGGACTTGCTTCTTATGGATTAGTAAGCCAAATTATAGACCAACGAACTGCAATTCTGGCTTTGGCCTTATTCTTCGTTATTTCTGTGGTTTTCATTGTTCCTTTGCTGCGCAAAAACAAGCAGTTTAAAACTCCCTAGACATTAAATATGAGTAATATCAATCATAATCACTTTGCTGTAATAATGGCAGGTGGAATTGGAAGTAGGTTTTGGCCGGCTAGTACATCAAAAACGCCCAAACAATTTCTGGACATATTAAACTGCGGAAAATCGCTTATTCAGCTTACCTACGAGCGTTTTACAGATATCTGTCCGGTAGAAAATATTTACGTGGTTACAAATGAAAGTTATGGAAGCCTAGTTGCTGAACACTTGCCAGAAATTCCAGAAGAAAACATTTTAAAAGAGCCAGTGGGAAAAAACACGGCTCCTTGTGTAGCCTTTGCTGCTAATATCATTTATGCCAAAAATAAACAGGCGGTGATGACAATTGCCAGTGCCGACCACTCAATTGGTGATAAAGAAGCTTTTCAAAAAGCAGTGGTTGAAGCAATGAACGAAGGCAGTAATAATGATTGGCTTATTTGCTTAGCAATTGAACCAACTAGACCAGATACAGGCTATGGATATATTCAGTTTGACGATTCACAGCATGCTGAGAACATATTTAAAGTAAAAACTTTTACCGAAAAACCTAGTGCAGAAATAGCCCAACAATTTCTTGATTCGGGTGAGTTTTTGTGGAATTCGGGCATTTTTATTTGGAGTGCAAAAACCATTTTAAACGCTTTTGATGAATATTTAGAAGAAGTTGGAAATCTCTTTGCTCCGCTCAAAACTCAAAATGCAGAAAAAAGAGTTATTACCATTCAACGTGCATACGATCATTGCCCAAATATTTCTATAGACTATGGCATTTTAGAGAAAGCAACCAATGTTTATGTAAAACCCGCATCATTTAATTGGAGTGATGTTGGCACTTGGAACGCTCTATATGACATTTCTGAAAAGACTGAAGGCAACAATGTGAGCAACAAAAAAGCGGTTTTCTTTAAAAACAGCGGCGGAAACATTGTGAATAGCACCAGCGATAAACTTGTGGTTCTAAATGATGTAAACGACCTTATTGTGGTTGAAAGCCATGAAGTTATTTTAGTAGCAAGCAGAAACACCGAACAGAATATTAAACAGCTTGTAACCGAGCTAAAAGTGCAAAAAGACTACAAGAAGCACATGTAGCATGGAGATATTACTTCAAATATTGCTACTAGCCGCTGGATTGCTTGGCGTTATGAAAGGTGCAGATTGGCTTGTAGAATCAGCCAGTGAATTGGCTAGAAAAAAAGGCATTTCAGAGCTTACAATTGGCCTTACAGTTGTGGCTTTTGGCACTTCTGCCCCCGAACTTGCAGTTAACATACAGGCCAATTCAGAAATTGTATTTGGTAATACCATTGGCAGTAATGTATTTAATTTAATGTGCATTCTGGGCATTGCGGGTATTATTTACCCGCTTTTTGTACAACGTAAAACAGTATATATTGAAATCCCACTTTCTGTCCTGTCGGCCGTTTTAGTTTTATTTTTAGTAAACGATGCATGGTTTGGCCATTCAGAAAACATTCTAACTGCTTTTGACGGCATTTTACTTTTGGTTGGGTTTGCGCTCTTTTTATTCTATGTGCTTAGAAATGCAACGTCGGATATTGAAATAGACCAAAACCAACCAGCACGGTCTACGTCAATAGTAATAGTATTTATGCTATTAGGTATAGCAGGTTTAGTTTTAGGCGGAAAGGCTGTTGTTTACAGCGCATCTTCATTAGCTACTCTAGCCGGAGTAAGTGATACGGTAATTGCCTTAACCATAGTTTCGTTTGGCACATCATTACCTGAATTAGCCACATCAATAGTTGCTGCACTTAAAAAAAGACCTGATTTAGCCGTTGGTAATGTAATTGGTTCTAATATTTTTAATTTACTCTTTGTTCTGGCAATTAGTTGTTTTGTAGGGTCAAAAGAATACAAAACCTATTTAAATTCCGATTTGTATGTTTTAATTATTGCAAGCTTAGGACTATTTGCTTTTATGTTCTTAAGAGGTAAGAAAAAGCTTGATAGATACGAAGCGGCGCTGCTATTGGTAGGCTTTGTTGGTTACATGGTTTTTGTAATAAACCGTGAACTCCATTTTCTTTAAATTTCTATTCTAAATTGGTGTTTAGCTTAAACCTAAGTACTCGGTTATTGCCCATATCTGCCACATAAACCATTTCGCGATAGTAACAAACCCCCATAGGGTTATTAAAGTTGAATGGCCCATCACCTTCGCCTCCAAACGACACATTGGCTACCTTGGTTTGGTTTAAATTGGCAGGTGGTGTTACACCTTCATAGCCCCTGTTGGTAAATTCATAAAGAGAATCTAACTCGCTGTCAACCACAAATATGTGGGCCAAATCAGGTGAAATATACACATCTTCG
>JAGQWA010000447.1 GCA_020437725.1 Bacteroidota bacterium
CCACTCCAAACGAAACACTTTCGGCTCCATAAACTGTACCTGTTTTCTCACGAATCATATTCGAAATTTCGAAACTGATTTTGCTGCGAGATTCGGCATCTATCATATTAACACCAACTGAACCTTGATAAGTGGTTGGCCCAAGTGTTATTTGGATATTCTTTATCTCATCTACCCCATCTCCGCGCTCGGCTTTAATGTCTTCGTTTACCTGCCAAACCGCTTTTTCTATATGTTCTAGCCAACCCTTGGTAATATGCTCTCGGGTTCCGGCTGGCATTTTGAGCACAACATCTAGATCATTTCTTTCAATGTTTGGGAAAAAAGTGGTTTTAATAAACCCTCCACGTAAGGCACCAATTGTAGTAAACAAAAAGAAAAAGGAAAGAGCCAGTGTAAACTGCCAATTCTTTAAGAAAAAGATAAAAGCTGGTTTAAATACTTTATCGCGAAGCTTCAGTAGCTGGTTGTTCATGAACTCTGAAAACTTGCCTTTCTTTTCTGATCTGCGCAATGCTTTTGAGTGCGCCACGTGAGCAGGCAATATCAATGCACCTTCAACCAAAGAAAACAGCAAAGTGGCAATTACCACAAAGGCCATATTGGGCGCAAATTCGCCTAATCTTCCATCCATAAAAAAGAAAGCACCAAAGGCAACTACTGTAGTAAGAACGGCAGAAACTACCGCTGGAAAAACTTCCATAGTTCCTTCAATGGCCGCTTTTAAAGGTGCCATGCCCTCTTCGTATTTCTGATAAATGTTTTCGCTAATTACAATTCCGTCGTCAACCAAAATACCCACTACCAAAATCATCCCGAAAAGTGAGATTACGTTAATGGTGAGACCATAAAATCCTGCCACGATAAACATTCCCGCAAATGATATAGGAATACTAATAGCCACCCAAAAAGCCAATCGCCTATCAAGAAATAGGGCCAAAACAACCAGAACCAAAACAGCACCTAAAAGTCCGTTTTCAGTTAATAGCTCAATTCTTTGTCGTAAACTGGTAGAACCATCTCTAACAATGGTGGCTTGTATTTCAGAATGTCGCTCGTTAAAGTCTATAATGTAATCGTATAGAAAATTATTGATTGAAATAATGTCTTCTTCAATGGTATTCTCCACTTTCACAACCACGGCCGGATTACCATCAAACCAGGTTCTTTTAGGCTGGTCAGACCATTTGTCTTCAACCGTTGCTACTTGGTAAAGTCTTACCACGGTTCCGTCAGGATTGTTCTTTACCACAATGTTTTTTAGGTCGCTGGCATAGTAGGCTTTACCTCTGCCACGAACCAGCAACTCTTCATTCTTAGACTTAATGGTTCCACCCGTAACATCTACGTTGGCTTTTCTAATGGCAGTTGCCACTTCGTTTATGGTGAGTTCGAAAGCGCGCAGTTCGTCTTCGCTAAAACTCACTTCAATTTCTTGGTCTGGAAAACCTTCGAGCGTAACTTTTGAAATGCCATGTGGCGCATTGCTGTTTTCCCAAAGCCCAATTTTATTTAAGAAGTTGAAAATGCCTTCAAAAGAAGGCGCTTTTTTCAAGTTGCTTACACCGCGCAATTCGGCTTCAACCTGCTGGGCTTTCTCTTTTAAGGTTTCAAGATCAACATCGCCGCTAAGTGCAAAACTCAAAGCAAAATTCAAACGCTCCTGAATAAAAACCACCGGTGGTTCCATACTTGGCGGAAACGAAGCAATCTTGTCAACTGCATTCTTTACGTCCATGAGCACTTCTTCTGTTTTGAAGCTTTTTAGTACTTCAACCGTAACGTTTCCGGCGTTTTCGTTTGAAACAGACGAAACCCGTTCAATACCAGTAAGTCCTTTTAGGTTGTCTTCTATTTTAAGAATAATGCCTTCTTCAATCTCTTCGGGCGAAGCGCCTGGATACACTACTTGAATGGCAATTATTTTACTCTCAGCTTCGGGAAACATGGTTGAACGCAACCCCGTAAGGCTGAAAAAACCAAAGAGCAAAATGAGAAACAGCAAGGTGTTTCCCAGCACCGGATACTTTAGAAAGTATGATATTATGCCTTTCATTATTCTGCTTCTTTTTGGGCTTCAGCTGGCTTTTTACCACCATTTTTTGATGGGGCATTTTCATCGCCTTCTACTGCTACACGTGTACCGTTTACTGCACCCATAAATAAGGTTCTTAGCACTTTGTCTCCGTTCTTAAGCTGGGCGGTAATTATCTCATTTTCACCCACAAACAATGGCGACAATGGCACTTCTTTCAATCTGCCATTTTCTATTAAAAAGCCGGTGTTTTTCTCAGTTATTTGTGCCTTGCTGAGAGCCACGGCATTTTCAAATTCTTTGGTAAGAATATAGCCGTGCAAATACATGCCGTCTTTTAAACTGGGCTCGCTTAACTCAACAATAATTTTGGCTGATTGTGTAGCTGGATCTAATGCATCGCTAATGCGCGAAACCTTGCCAACAAATTGACCTTCAACTTGGTTAGAACTTAGCATTACCTCAGCACCAACTTGTGCAAAAGGCAGGTGATTTAAGTCGATTGAAACTTCAATTTCAAAGGTTTTGGTGTTGATGAACTCTCCCAGTTTTTGCCCTGCTCTTACCAAAGTGCCAGGCTTAATTCCAGCCATTGAAACAGTGCCTGTAAAAGGCGCTTGAATGGTGTATTTGGCCAACCGTGCTTCTTGGCTCTTAATGGAATAATACTGGTTAAACACCCCTTGAGATGATAAATAATATTTCTCCTTGCCCTTAATTTCAGGCAGTGGTTTTAATGCTCCTGTTACGGTAAATGCATCGGTGTAATTATTCCACGCCGGATAAGCTTC
>JAGQWA010000448.1 GCA_020437725.1 Bacteroidota bacterium
GGATTACCAACAAACTTTTTAGACCGTTCCACTTATTCTTCTCCGTTAGCTAAGTGAGAATTTTATAGGGCGTGCAGTCGAAAAAATAACACCCAACCCCACTCTCAAAATACGAGCAATGACAAATAAAAAGGGCAGTAAACTCAATAGAAAAGAGTTTTTGAGCAAAAGTGCTTTGTTGGGCGCCATTACGGTTGCGGGGCTTCCGGTGGTGTTTTCTAAAAACCTAAAAGCCAATGATGTTTTGGTTGAAGGAAATGACGACACCACAACTGTTCCAGGCAAAAGCAAAGAATTAAAGGTGCTAAACACTAAGCCTTGGAACGCTGAAACACCCGCTCATTTATTAGACCCAAATGTTACACCAACCGATGTATTATTTGTTAGAAACAATGGCAATCCACCGCGAAATGTTGACGTTGATAATTGGACTTTAACCATTGATGGTGAATCGGTTAAGGCGCCCAAAACCTATACACTGGCTGAACTGAAATCAAAATTCAAACACCATACTTTTCAGCTTACGCTTGAATGTGGTGGCAACGGACGTGCAGAATTCAACCCGCCTGCCAAGGGCAACCAATGGAGCACAGGCGCCATAAGTTGTGCAGAATGGACAGGCGTAAAACTCAAGGATGTTTTAAACGATGTGGGGTTGAAATCTGATGCGGTTTACATTGGCTATCATGGTGCTGATACGCATTTGAGCGGCGATGCTGAAAAAGAAGTAATCTCTCGTGGTGTGCCTATTAATAAGGCTTTGGAAGATGAAGCTTTAATTGCTTTTCAGGTAAACGGTGAAGACATTCCTGAGATGAACGGCTACCCTTTGCGCTTAATGTTTGGCGGTTGGCCCGCTTCTACTTCGGGCAAATGGCTAACGGGTATAGCGGTGCGAAACAAAGTGCATGATGGCGCTAAAATGGAAGGCCAATCGTACAGAGTACCCAAAAACCCTGTTGAGCCCGGTACCAAAGTAGCTGACGAAGACATGAAGATTATTGAAGCCATGCCGGTGAAGTCGCTCATTACCTATCCCAAAAGCGGTGCAATGGTAAAGGGCAACCAAGAATTTGAAGTTCGCGGCCATGCTTGGGCTGGCGACAAAATGGTGAATTCTGTACACATCTCCATTGATTTTGGCGCTACTTGGAAAAAATGCCAACTCACCAAAGCGGTAAACAAAAACGCGTGGCAGCATTTTAACACCAAAGTAAGCTTGCCGCAAGACGGCTATTACGAAATATGGGCCAAAGCCACCGACGAAAACGGCATTCAACAACCCATGGTGGTGCCGGGCTGGAACCCAAAAGGGTATTTGAACAACGCTTGCCACAGAATTGCTGTAAAACGCATTGGCAATGAATAGCACATACAAGAGAATTAAGCTGCAGCTGCAAATTATCAGGCTGCTGTTTATCTGCGCCATTGCAGTGGGAGTTTTGGGCTTTTATGAATTTAGGCCTAACCAATCTTCAGCTGAAACAGATGCTGAAAATACCACTTTAGTATCTCCTGCTTCAGAACCAAAACTTGCCGTAGGCTCTACTGACCCCATTTCTGGTTTTGTGGTTGATGAAAAAGGCCATTTTGAACTGGTTAGAACCACTTGCGGCGCTTGTCACTCAACCGCGCTGGTTACCCAAAACCGCGCTACCCGCCAAGGCTGGAAAGACCTAATTGTTTGGATGCAAGAAACCCAAAAACTCTGGGACCTTGGCGAAAACGAAGAGCCCATTCTCGACTATCTATCAACCCACTACGCCCCCACCCAAAAAGGGCGTCGACCTAATTTAACTGGTATTGAGTGGTATGAGTTGGGGGAGTGAATCTTTCCATATTGAATATCTCTATCTTTGACACTAATCCTTACAAGTAAATTATTTATTGATTATCTTAATGGCAAAATCAACTTAATAATTTATGAGTAAAAAACACTAAAATCTACACAAATTGGAGATTCCTAAATTTCACGAAACTTTCATTCCAATTCTTAGAGTGCTTGAAAACTGTGAAACAATACCGGCTCGAGAACTCTATTCAAGAGTAATAGATCAATTCTATTCCAACCTTACTAAAGACCAACTACAACAAAAAACAAAAAGTGGGGATCTTTTAATCGTTAACAGAATAGCCTGGGGTAAATCATACTTGAAAAAAGGTGGATATATTGAATTTCCGAAGAGAGGATTTGTCAAAATCACTGATAAAGGTAGAGCGAATAGCAAAGGTGAGTTGATTCTGAACCAGGTTGAAAATTCTGAAAACTATTTAGAGTTTTATAATCAAGAAAATCACAAAAAGGAGTCAAAGCCTACTATAATCGACAACGCAACACCGCAAGATTTGATTGAAGAAGGTATTACTCAAATTGATGCACAGGTAAAAGACAGTCTATTAGAAAAACTCAAAGAGATTGATCCCTTTTACTTTGAAAAAGTAATTCTTATTCTTCTTAAGAAAATGGGTCATGGCGATTTTATTGAAACTTCTAAAACTGGAGATGGCGGTATTGATGGAATTATTAATGAAGATCAACTCGGACTGGATAAAATATACATTCAGGCAAAAAGATATGGCGAAAACAAGGTTAGAGAAAAAGAAATAAGAAACTTTATTGGCGCTATGAGCGGGGACACGCAAAAAGGTGTATTTGTAACAACTTCTTCTTTCGACTCAGGTGCAATTAAAAAAGCACATGATGCTCACCATACAATAATTCTTATCGATGGGCCTAAACTGGTGGATCTTATGCATCAGTTTAATGTAGGTATTCAAGTCAAATCAATTTATGAAGTTAAAGAATTAGATAA
>JAGQWA010000449.1 GCA_020437725.1 Bacteroidota bacterium
ACCAGAGCAGGTAATGAAAAAGCACCAATTAAATTGCTTTCGTAGGTTATCCAACAATCGTAAATGCGGTGATTATTAGTGCCTTGGTTGGCATAATCAGTTTCAACAAAACTTGTGTCTAAATAAACGTAAGCAGGTATAGGCTCTTTAGGATTAATAATATCGCACGATAAAAATGCGAGTGCGCAAAAAACGGCCGCTAATATTTTAGGATGCCTGAAGCTTACCATGGGTCATTTCAATTTTATCTAAAATCATGTGTGCCACTTCTAAAGAGCGGTAGCCATCTTCTATTGTTACTTCTGGCACAAGGTCTTCATTAATGGCCTTTGCAAATAATTCAAGTTCATATTTGATGGCATTTACTTCAGGCACGGCTGGCGATTCAAAGCTCAACTGCTTTGTTGGTTTGCCATCTCCAGGATTCCATTCTAGGGTAAATGGACTAGTATGTTCTTGCTCACTGCCAATTTTTACGGCTTCAACTTTCTTTTCTAAATAATCGATAGTTATGTAGGCATCGCGCTGAAACATTCTGGCCTTACGCATTTTTTTGAGTGAAATTCGGCTTGCGGTTAGGTTGGCAACTGCGCCATTATCAAACTCAATTCTGGCATTGGCAATATCAGGAGTATCACTAACAACTGCCACCCCACTTGCACTTATGTGTTTAACATTGGCTTTTATAAGATGCAGCACAATGTCAATGTCGTGAATCATTAAATCTAGCACAACGGGCACATCGGTTCCACGCGGATTAAACTCTGCTAACCTGTGAATTTCCATGAAAGAAGGTTCAAGCTTGTATTTCTGTGCCGCCAAATAAGCAGGATTAAATCGCTCCACGTGACCAACTTGCCCTTTTACACCAGCTTCAGAAATTAAATTTAGCAGCTTCTCGCCTTCTTCTACAGTGTTGGTAAGTGGTTTTTCTATAAAAATATGCTTAGAGAGTTTAATGGCCTTTACTGCACATTCATAATGAGAAAGAGTTGGGGTTACTATATCAACCACATCACAAGCTTCAATTAAATCATCTACTGAATTATACGCCTTTGCACCAAACTGGGCAGATACTTTTTGGGCATTTTCAATATTTGAATCAAAAAAACCAACTAGTTCGTATTCAGCAATTTGTTGAATGAGTTTTATGTGAATTTTGCCTAGATGACCTGCTCCAAGCACACCGATTTTAAGCATGTATTACGGTTTATTGTAGCAAAGGTAATTTGGACAAAAAGGGCAATGCCGTAGGTTTTCAACCATTTTTATTCTTGTCGTTCAAAGGCACCTATATCTGGAAAATTAACGTCTCTATCGTTACCCAAACGGTCTTTTGTAATTGTAGCAATTATTCTGGCTTTGCCTATTGCTGGCGAAAGGGTATCTAATTGATAATTTAGTAAGCCTGGAGCTATAAATTTTGGGTCTTTATTAAGAATATTATTGTTTGCATTAAGATCAGCAATTTCAGTTTTCAGCAAACAATGGTCAAAGGCCAGTTGCTCTATTTCGCCTTCACCACTCAACGAAAGCTCAATTTCTTCGTCTTGGTTGCCATAAACAATGCAATTGGTAAAAAGGGCATCTAGTTCGTTTATGTGTTTTATTTCATTTATGTCAACAAAATTGGCGTTGCTCAAAAACACAGACGCATCGCTACGTGTACAGTTTTTTTGGTAGCCACCAAAAGTGCAGTTTGCAAACACATACTTACCACCAAATTCGCCAGCAAACAAATAGCCGCAGCTGTTAATAATTTCGGTGTTTACTACTTCAATGTTCCCAGCATAGCAAAGTAGCCCAAATAAATTCATGGTAGAAATGGTTGAATTCTGAAGAAATACACTTGTCTCTTCGCTTTTAGGCATAGAATCTACTTGTAGCCCAATAAACCCGTTTTTGATGGTAACATTGGCAAATTCTCCTTTAACTGCCCCTGGTCGCATTCTTATTCCAATCCATTGCCCTGGCAAAACATCGTATCCTTCATCTAGCCTATCGCCTTGAAAAACAATGGGTTCTTCAACTGTTCCAATGGCCGAAATGCTGCTTCCACGCCAAATATTTAGCCTAGAAAAAGAATGACCATGTACCTTGCAACCTGCTGGTATAGTAAGTTTTGCGCCCAGAGCCACGCTATTTTCCCCAAATAAAACATGGGGTTTATCTGTAGGCCAGGTGGTGTTTTCTACAATAATTTCATCTTTATGAAAGTAGGCGTTTTGCCCCCATGCAATAAGCTTAACATCTATTTTACCATCATTGCCTTCAAACCAAATTGAATCTTTTGCTACAAATGGTAGGGCTTCATCATTTGGGTCAACGGTTACTTCTAGAAAGAAATATTGACTGTCGTTTGGCAGAATTTCTATGTCGTCAAAGTCTATTCCAGAAGTTCCGTTAAGGTTAATTCTAAAAATTGAATTACTACCACCGGCTAGTTTAACATTATTAATTAGCATTGGCTGATTGGTGGTGTTATACATTTTAAACACCTGCGTATCTGAGCCAATAGAAGTAAAAACCGTATCAAAAAAAACAGTGTCGGTTGAAAGTTTAAGGCCAGCAATATTTCTTGTTTCACTGCCATTTCTATCGCAGTTATAAACGATAAAAGCAGCTAAAAACAATAGAAATGGAAAAAGAATCTTCTTCATTAATGTGGGTTGCGTTGCAAACGAATGCAGGTTGCAAATATTGCTTTTTTCATTCTGCAAAGGCCATTGTGGCAAAGCTTACTTGGCAATATGGATTTTTTTGCAAAAACGCGAATG
>JAGQWA010000044.1 GCA_020437725.1 Bacteroidota bacterium
ATGATTTGAACGATTTTGACGTTGTTTTTGACGTAAGTGCTGATGATGAAGAATACAGCCTTGAGCCATTTACAGATTTAGAAATTCCTGTTTTTGTTTCTTCAATAAAAGCACAATTGGCAGAAATGGCCGACCCAGACGAAAATTACGGCCCCATTTTTGGTCTTAATTGCTTGCCCACCTTTTTAAACCGTCCGCTTAAAGAAGTTTCTTGTCTTAATGAACAAGATGCAGAAACATTAAAAGAAGTATGTCAAAATCTTGGTTGGGAATACCAATTGGTAAAAGACCGAGTAGGCATGGTTACGCCACGAATTATTTTCATGATAATAAACGAAGCCTGCTACACCGTGCAAGAAGGCACTGCCAATATGCAAGACATAGATAGTAGCATGAAACTAGGCACAGCCTACCCCAAAGGACCATTTGAATGGGCTGATGAAATAGGCATTGCTGATGTTTACGAAACTCTAGAAGCCTTGTTTTTAGATACAGGTGATGAGCGCTATAAAATTTGTCCTTTACTTAAAACCAAATACCTAAGGCAAGAAACTTTTTTGGGCTAGAAGTTTAGTTTGCTTAAAAACATAGCGGTGGATATTTGGCTGAAAGATTTTTAACAGCGCAGTAAAATTGCGTGCTAGAATTCAATACTTTGCACGTTCCAAAATAATCTGTAAAATAGCATTATGGCTAAGTTAGATAACGAAAAACAGAAGGTACTTCAAATAACACTAGACAAACTAGAAAAGCAATACGGAAAAGGTGTTGTAATGAAACTTAGCGACGAAAGAGCAAAGTCTGTAGAAGCGGTTTCTACCGGTTCTCTTGGGCTTGATATTGCGCTTGGTTGTGGCGGTGTTCCTAGAGGTAGGATTATTGAAGTTTATGGGCCAGAATCATCTGGTAAAACCACTTTGGCCATGCATACCATTGCCGAGTGCCAGAAACTTGGCGGTCTTGCTGCATTTATAGATGCTGAACATGCTTTTGATAAACACTATGCAGAGAAATTAGGAATAGACGTTGACAATCTACTAATATCTCAACCTGATGATGGCGAGCAGGCTCTTGAAATTGCTGATCATTTAATCCGTTCGGGGGCAATTGAAATTATTGTAATTGACTCTGTTGCTGCACTTACTCCAAGGGCGGAATTAGAAGGAGAAATGGGCGAGTCTAAAATGGGTCTTCAAGCTCGTTTAATGTCTCAAGCATTAAGAAAGCTTACAGGTTCAATTAACAAGTCTAACTGCATCTGCATTTTTATAAACCAATTGCGCGAAAAGATTGGTGTTATGTTCGGAAACCCTGAAACAACAACAGGTGGTAATGCGCTTAAATTTTATGCTTCAGTTAGATTAGATATTAGAAGAATTGGCGCACTAAAAGATGGTGTAGATATTAAAGGAAATAGGGTTAAAGTAAAAGTGGCCAAAAACAAAGTGGCACCACCTTTTAGAACTACCGAATTCGACATAATGTATGGCGAAGGCATTTCGAGAGTTGGCGAAATAATAGATATTGGAGTTGAACTAGATATAGTTAAAAAGAGTGGTTCGTGGTTTAGTTATGGCGAAACCAAACTTGGCCAAGGCCGCGACTCAGTAAAAGAATTATTGCGAGATAATCCCGAACTTGCCGAAGAAATTGAAGGCAAAATTCGCGAAATCTACTTCGGAGCCGCAAAGCCTTCGCAAGCAGATGAATAATGCGCTATTTAGCATCGCTACTCGTTCTATTTTCATTTTATTCAGCTTTTTCTCAAACTGATACGCTTAAGAATTATACCGAAGGCAAAAGACAGGTAAAGTACAATTCTGCTTCTGCACTGTGGTACATGTCACGACATGATTTGACGCGACCAGTTACCCTACAAACCATTAGATTAAAACTTGATGGAACTGGTGATGGAACCCTTCGAATATTTGGTCAAGATGGCGGTTCACCTTATGCTGAGTTAGAAAAAGACCTTATAGAGCCCATTCAATTTTCAAAGGCAAACTCTGGAGTTGAATTTATTGATATTGAATTGCCTGATCCGGTCTATTTGTCTGGAAATCAATTTTTTATTGTTATTGATTTAGCAGAAACATCGCTCTACTTAATGCGGAGTTTAGAAACGGCAGAACCCACTTGTACATCAGGCAATGGTGGGTCATTTTATCCAACCGTAATTGCTGTGCCAGGCGCCCATGCATACTACAAGCACCTTTGGAATATTGTTAATTACCCCTTGGTAGTAGAAGCGGTTGTAGAACCAAATGCTTTTGGTGTTGAAAATGATTTACAAGATGTAACCGAGCTAAATGGTTTGCCAACTGATATGTCAATCAAATCTGTGGCATGGGCAGACTACAATGGCGACGATTTCTTAGATGTTTTGGTGGCCGGAAGATTATTTAAAAATGACCCAAAAGGCGGAAAGTTTTCTGAAACAACGCAAGCACTTTCATTAAATGGAGCCGCAAGAGCCAATACGTTTATTGATATGAATAACGACGGATTGCTTGACATTCTCATTTTTCACACCCAAAACCACCTGTATCTAAATAATGGCGATGGAAGTTTTAGCCATTCAGAGTTAGATATGCCAGAGTTTACAAGCATCTCAAGCTTTTCTATTGGTGATGTTAACAATGATGGTTATCCTGATTTGTTTGTAGGGCAGCTTTGGGGTAAGTATCCCGTACCGGGCAATAATTACTTGTTCATTAACGACCAGAAAAACGGTTTTATTGACGAAACAAAACGTATCTATCCTGATTACGATGGTGAATTCAATTACCCATTAAATACAGCCTGCGATCCTGATGTTTCAACCACCTGGCTTTCTGGTGGAAACAGAGCAAAAAGAAGTCGCGGTTCGCAATTCGTAGATTTTGATAATGATGGTGATTTAGACCTGTTTGTAGTCAATTATTTCTTAGAACAAGATGAGTTTTACGAGAATGATGGAGCAGGAAAATTCAAAGACATAACCAGTTCAAAAAACATTGATAAACATAGCACAGGCTCAAATCATGGAACTGGAGTTGACTGGGCCGATTTTGATAATGATGGCGATTTTGATTTACTACTAAGCCAATTTGCGCACCCTTGGGGAAAAATCAATTTCGATCATCGCGGCACCACTGTTTACGAAAATAAAGGTGCTCCAAATTTTGAATTTGAAGATTTAAACCCTGCCGGCGAATTAGGTTTTGACTACGAAGAAACCCATGCCGGTGCCACATGGGGCGATGTAAATAATGACGGGCTTCAAGACTTTGTAATCACCACCTATTACGGTTGCCGTTATGCCGATATCTATCTGCAATCTGATTCAGGAACGTTTTATAACGCTAGTGCAGATTATGGCATTCAGAATCTTGTTACAGGCGAAGATGCCATTTGGGTTGACTATGACAACGACGGTAGACTAGACCTTTGCCTTGGAGAGAATAACCAATTCAAATTGTTAAAAAACACAGGTAATCTCTACCACCGCAGGTATTTAGGCATTACCTTAGAAAACGGAAATGGAAATAAACTAGGCGTTGGCGCCAAAGTAAAAGTGCATGCCAACGGCAACGTTTATACCCAAGAAGTTACCATGGGAAGGGGTCAAAAAATGATGAAACCACTTACACTTCATTTTGGGTTGAAAGATGCCAAAACCATTAATAAAGTTGAGGTGTTTTGGTCTGATGGAAGTACTGACGAATACAGTAACCTTGCTGTAAACAACCACTATTTCCTTTCGCCAAATGGAAAGCAGCGAGTAAGTATTTCAAAGGCCGAACCAGATGAAATTTTCCAAATCTTTCCTAACCCTACAAATTCTCAAATTCAGCTAAAAAGTGCCTTTTCAATTCAAAAAGTGGCCATTTACAATATTCAACAACAAATGGTAGATGAAAAAAATGCAACAGGAAATGCTATCTATAACATGAGCCTTCAACATCTGCCAAATGGTATTTACTTTGTGCACGTTTACGGAAACAATCAGTGGCAAGTTCAAAAAGTAATATTGAACAAATAGCATGAGCCAAGAAAGCTTAGACCAAAACAACACCGACGACCAAGAAGAGCTGCAAGGCCCCATTAGAAATAAGCTTTCTAAACCAGAAAAAGACAAGCTATTTCAAGAGGCGTTTTTGCCATTAATGGACTCCCTTTACAATTTTGGTTACTACTTGGCCAACGACGAGGACACAGCCAAAGACCTTCTGCAAGAAACCTTTATGAAGGCCTACCGCTTTATTGAGTATTTTCAGATAGGTACCAACGCCAAGGCATGGCTCATTAGAATAATGAAGAACACCTTCATTAACGAATACCGAAAAAAATCTAAGGCTCCGCACAAGGTTGATATTGACGACATTAACCAAAAAGAAGATATAGACGATAGCCATGTGGTATTAGACATGCGCTCTGAAGTATATAACAGCCTTATGGGCGATGAAATTACCCGCGCCGTAAATGCATTACCAGTTGACTATAGACTTATTATTCTGCTTTGCGACATAGAGGGTTTTAAATACGATGAGATAGCCAAGATTATTGATGTGCCAATTGGAACCGTAAGATCTAGGCTTCACAGAGCACGTAACATGCTGAAAGAGAAATTGAAAGAATACGCACGCTCAAAAGGATTTTCTATAGATTAATTGAATCTTTTTGAACGCACATTGGTTGAAAATAAATTAGAACGAAGAAAACAGGATACAATTAGCGAGAATGGATTGCAGAGAGACACTTGAAAATTTGTCGTTGTTGTTAGACGGAGAGCTTGAAACTCGAAAAGAGAAAGAAATCCTGATGCATATTCACGACTGTTGGCATTGCAAAGAAGTGCAAGAGCACGAAGTGAAGCTTAAGGAGCTCATTAAAAAGAAGTTATGCTATGAACTTAAAGTGCCGAGTTCAACCATTGATCAAATAAAATCAATCATTTAGCCTTAGTTTCTAAAGGCTACCCGTTCTTCCACCATCAACAGGAACATTAATTCCGTTTATATACGAGGCTTTATCAGAAGCCAAAAAGCAAATGGCATAGGCCAATTCTTCAGGTTGTGCAAAACGTTTTGCTGGAACTTGATTGGTCATTGCTTGCGCAGCAGCATCAAGGCTAATACCCATCTTTTCGCTTTTGTTCTTAATAATGCCGTCAAGTCTTCCAGTTGCAGTTGCACCTGGCAAAACATTATTTACAGTTATGCCAAATTCACCTAACTCGTTGGCTAGTGTTTTGGCCCAATTACCAACTGCACCGCGAATGGTATTAGAAACGCCCAAATTGGGTAGTGGTTGTTTTACTGATGTTGAAATTACGTTCACAATTCTTCCGTAACCCGCTTCTTTCATGCTCGGAATTACAGCTTGCGCCAAAACCTGATTGGCCAACAAGTGCATTCTAAATGCTGTTTCGTATTCACTCAGTGGTGCTTTGTGAGCAGGTCCCGGAGGTGGTCCGCCAGCATTATTTACCAAAATATGCGCTGGCCTTTCAGCCACTTTTTGGGTAATAGCATTTTCTAGAGCTTGGGTGTCAAGTAAATCGGCACAAAGCAAGTCATGGTTTCCGCTAGAAATGGTTTGGAGATGTGCCAGATTCTTTTCCAATTGCGCCTGATTTCGTCCCATTAAAACCACATTGGCACCGGCTTTGGCTAATTCTTGAGCCGTTGCCCAACCAATTCCTTGGGTACTTCCACCAACGTATGCTGTTTTGCCTGTTAAGTCTATTTGCATCTTCTACATTTCTAAGCCGCGAAACTAAGATTTAGATTGGCTAAAAGCATTTAAGATTGAATTCGTTGGCAAAGGCTTGTCTTGTATTTTTGGGCAATACACTTCGTGCATGAAGATAATAGAAGATTTAGAAGCCAAGGCAAGAACCAAATACCAAAACGGGTTGGTGCTATCTGGAGGTGGCGCCAAAGGGTTTGCTCATATTGGGGTATTAAAAGCACTAAACGAGAAAGGCATTTATCCTGATGTTATTAGCGGAACCAGTGCAGGAGCTATAATTGGTGCTTTATATGCTGATGGCTATAAACCAGATGAAATTCTAGATCTTTTTGAAGGGCGCGGTCTTTATAGCTTAATCCAGATTGTGTTGCCGCAGAAAGGCATTTTTAAAATGAAAGACTTGCTGGCCATTCTTAAAAAGAGCTTGAAAGCCAGAAGAATAGAAGACTTAAAAATCAAAATGTACATCTGTACCACCAACTTTACCACAGGCAGGGTACGGTACTTTTACGAAGGGCCAATTATTAGGCCCATTGTGGCTTCGGCTTCCATTCCTGTGCTTTTTCAGCCCGTAGAAATAGGTGATGAGCTTTATGTTGATGGCGGTCTATTTGCCAATTTGCCAACTGAACCACTAGAAGGTAGATGCGATAGACTAATTGGTGTGCATGTTAATCCTTTTGGCCTTTTCCATAAAAAACAAGAAAACCTAACAGGAATTATTGAACGTGTTTTTCAATTAGGCACCCGTTCTAACATGCTAGCCACTGTAAACGAATGCGATTGGTTTATTGAACCACCAGCACTAAAAGAATACGGCCTTCTAAACGTAAAAAAGCGAATGGAAATGTACCATATAGCTTATGAGTACACGCTTGAATTTCTTGAGAATAAAGGGCTGTAAAGTCCTGAGTCTTGAGTCTTGAGTCTTGAGTCTTGAGATTTGAGCATGAAAATCCAAGACTGACTATTCCCTAATCACTATTCTCTATTCACTTTGAATCAAAATTAGACAGGCCCCTGAAACGAATCTCAGGAGCCTGTCTGTCAAACAACCTATGGAACAAAAATTAGGGCTATAAATATGAAACGAACACTACTATAACAGCCCTAACTCGTTTTTGATTTCACTTTAATATTCATTAGCAAATGCTTAACACTAGTCAAGGCCAAAACCGTAATACGTTTTGCCAGGGGTACCGGGGTAAAAGCCTTCTATCATAACGGCGCCTTCTTTCTTTTTCTTAAAGAAATCGTTCACATCGTCGGGTGTTTTCATGTCTTTACCGTCAATTGAAGTAATTACAAAACCATCGCGCATTTTGGTATGTTTTCTAATGGAACCGTTTTTAATTTCGGTTACCTTAACGCCTTGTTTTACATCGTATTTGGCCAATTCTTCACTCGAAAGTGATTCTAACTCAATTCCCAATGCAAGGGTTGAAGGCAATTCGCTTTTCTCAATTATTTTGGCTTCACCATCTTTGTTTCTTAACGTTACGCTTAAGGTTTTGTTCTTGCCTTTTCTGTTTACAGTTACGGCCACCTTATCGCCTGGGCGTTTGCTACCAATAGATTCTTGTAACTCAGGAGAAGACTTAATGTTCTTGCCATCAATTTGTACAATAACATCGCCTTCTTCAATGCCATATTCTGCCGCCGCACCACCTTCGGCTAATTCTTCAACATAAACGCCTGATGAAACAGAAAGATCAAGTTCATCGGCCAAATCGCCGTTAACATCCTTAATGATAACACCTAAGAAACCGCGTTGTACAATTCCGTATTTCTTAATGTCTTCAGTTACTTTTCTAACAATGTTTACAGGAACCGCAAAAGAATAACCGGCGTACGAACCAGTTGGAGTAGCAATGGCGGTGTTTATTCCAACTAAAACACCATCGGTATTTACAAGCGCACCACCACTGTTTCCAGGGTTTACAGCAGCATCAGTTTGAATGAATGATTCAATTGAGTATTGCTCCTTGAGAATATTAATGTTTCGCCCAGTGGCACTAATAATACCCGCTGTTACAGTTGATTCTAGGTTGAAAGGATTTCCAACTGCCAACACCCATTCGCCAACGCGAACATTATCAGAGTTACCCATTTCGAGATAACTCAAGCCATCGGCATCAATTTTAATTAAAGCCAAATCGGTAGAAGGGTCAGTGCCAATTAGTTCAGCGGTATAAGTTTCCTTGTTATTTAGGGTGATTTTAATGTCGTCAGCTCCGGCCACTACGTGGTTATTGGTTACAATATATCCATCTTCGCTAATAATTACTCCCGAGCCTGAACTTTGAGATCTTCTTTCGCGCGGAGATTGTTGTGGCGAAGGGAAATGTCTAAAAAAGTCGTCTCCAAAAAAGTCTTTAAAAGGGTCGTAAGCTTGGTAGGTCTGAACAATGGTAGAAGTAATGTGAACCACCGTTGGTGTGGTTCGTTCAGCAGCAAAAGTGAAGTCAAGATTTTGCGTTGATTTATTTGCCACTGGTTCTGCCGAAATATACCTAGCAGCTGGTTCGGGCGAAGATTGATAAACAATTTTTGTTTTGTTTAAACCCAAGAGCTCGTAACCGGCAATGGTTGCAACGCTGGCCAACACGGTTACCAATACTACAATGCCAATTTTTTTCATTTTATCTGGTTTTTTAATCTACTTGTTTGCGAATGCTAAACGCAATTTGCGTGCACTTAGTTTTTTATGCCAAACGCCCAAATTTCTGTTAAACGAATTTAATTAGCCGTTTTGGTTCATAATCAACTAACAAGGCGCATCAGGCTGCGCGGTTTAATGGGTTTCCTTAACAACCTTTAACCCCTAACTAGTTGGTTACTAGCACTTGCCGGAGCATTACGTGGCAGAATTTCTGCCAGCATTTCAGTCAATCTGAAATTCCTTCAGTCGGGTTCTGAAATCATTTCAGACCCAAATGTCAATGTGAAAGTGTTGTGTGACGGAATTTCAGCCGAATACTCCTTTTTACCTTTTGGAATTGCATTTGAAACATAGCCAGGCATAACCAAAAATGAAAATAAAATGACACTGGTAAGAAGAGTTCACAACCCACTATTTACAATGTTCGACGACTTTTTTAATAACGACATTGAAAGGTTTAAAGGGTTTGATAACGCACGCAATAACCTGCCTGCTGTAAATGTTTCAGAAACAGAAAAAACATTTCATTTAGAAGTAGTGGCGCCAGGCTATAAGAAAGATGACTTCAAACTTCACGTAGAAGATGATTTGCTAACCATATCATCAGAAATGGAAGAAAGCCACGAAGAAAAAGACGGTAAAAAATTAATTAGAAAAGAATACAGCAAGCGCTCTTTTAGCAGAAGCTTTACCCTACCAGAAAATGTAGAGGCCGAAAACATTTCAGCCACCTACAACGATGGATTGCTAGGTATCGACATTCCAAAGAAAGAAGTTGAAGTTAAAGCTGGTAAACGTGAAATTAGTATAAGCTAAAGCCCTTTAGCTCCGCCTTTGTTCAAAAAGCCCTGGCAGTTTGTGTCAGGGCTTTTTGTTTGTAGTCTTTTTGCAAGTTTCACTTGTTCCAATTTGTATTTCAAATTATTTAGTGTTCTCAGTCATAAGAATTCAGTCTAAAATCAAGATCCACTTGTTTAACGTCGGTACCATCATGTGCCATGGTAAACCATTCTTGCTCATAAAAAATGATGTCCTCAATATCACCACTTTCTTTAGTGGCTCTGGTCATAGAGAAATAGTATCGGTCCTCTAAAGGATTAAAGGTAATGTGTTCTGCCGTATGTGAAGTACAACCTTCAACCAAAGTTTTTATGGAGTTATTTGATAAGTTGACTAACTCAAAATCTTGCCTTAGCCAGCCAGTTTGTGTGATAACTTCATCATTATTGAAATATGCTCCAGATACTTCATTGTTAAAAAAAGGACGATTCTCAAAAATCAGTTGCGGTTCAGGGTTGCTTTCAAGATTAACTTCAAATACATTGGTTTTACCTGAGTTTCCACCATAGCTAAGTAAAAACTCTGAAGAATTATTCCAAACATAGGGTACTGGACTATCATATTCACCTCGCCATAGCATTTTCTCTGTTTCTACATCAATCGCCAGAAAGTAACTATTAATAGCTGGCTCACCAAGAATGGAACAACACAAGCGTTGGCCATCTGGTGATACACATAATACATCTGCTCTAGTTTTGAGCTCTGTAACTTCTTTGGTTTTTATATTTATAGTCCAAATGGTGTTAGAAACAACGTTGTTGGCTATTAGTATATCGCCTTTAGTGCCAAACAAAGCCATTGTGTGGCCAGCCAATAAAGGTTCACGCAGGCCAGTGGTCAGATCAAGTAGCCAGATAGTGTCTTCTCGAAATAGAATATTGCTTTGCCACTTGTTAACATAAACAATGTATTTTCCGTTATTCATGAATTGAAACTCAAAAACATGTTGCTCTTGTATAAATGAATCTTTCTCCATCCAGTTAATTCCTAATGCTTTGCATGGCCGGTTGTTAAAATCTGGGATATCTATTTCGCTCGATATGAACTGAAAGCTTGGCTTTTCAGGAATTTCAATAGGCTCATGTACACATGAGAAGAAGCAAATAACAAGGAAAATATTGGTCAGAGCTATGACGGGTTTTCGAAACATGGTTGCCTTAATGTTCTAAAAGTACGTATTCAATTTGGTTTGAAGAATTTTTTTACTTTCTCGCTAGGAATTTAATTCGGGAGAATCTATGTGTCAATTTTCGCCGATAAGTCTTCGACAGAATATGCCTGTTTTGAACATTTTCAGAATTTTGCTATTGTAAAGCATCCAATCCGCACATATATTTGTTAGCTATCGTAAATGCACACTTTCGAAGAACATAACCCCAACGAAGAAATTCTATTTGGAAGGCCGGTTGACGACTTTCTAGGGGATAGTGTGCCAGTTTTCACAGAATATCATGTTGAAGACGAAGAGCTGGCTTATCGCATTGAGATTAGTGTTCCGGGTTTTACCAGAAAGGAATTGCGCCTTCTGCTAAAAGACGATTTGCTGATATTAATGGCCTTTAGGCTTCATCACGAAAAAGGCTTCATTTTTAAGTCAACCTACCGCGAAATTGTACTTAAGCGCTCGTTTGTTTGTCCGCACAATATTGCTGTTAACACAGTAAGAGCCAAGTACGAAAACGGTGTGCTGCACATTAATTTACCAAAGCAGCTTATTAGTTATAATTCTAAGCTAACCTTCTTAAGAAAAGACCGAATTGTTAGAATTAAGGGCGAAGGATTTTCATTCAAGAAGTTATTTCACAGCCTAACTCGCCTAAAACTTAAGTAGGGCTTCTTCTACCCATTTTACTACTTGTATGGCACAAGCCTTTTTGCCAGCATTATTGTAATGTTCAATGGGAAAATGCCTATCAACAAACGCGCTGTCTGCAAGTAAATTTAGATTATTGGTTACCCAAACATCATTGCCATTGTGATAGCGATTAACCAAAAGTTCGGCATTGTGGTTTAAGCACCAAATCATTTCTTCGCCTAATAATTCTTCTGCTTGTTGCATGTTCTCGGCCAATAAATGAAAAATTACTTTTAGGTTTCTTTCTTTGGCAAAAGCCACTATTTCATCAAAATCTTTTATGCGTTCGTTGGTTTCGGCATTAATGGCAAACCCAAAATTTTTAATGTAGTGGCTGGCTAAATTTCTGGCTTCTTTAGCGGTGTAGGAATCAAATCCTTCCCAATTTCTTTGTGAACAATCGTCGTTCCACTGCTTTAAAGTATTGTATGAGAGCTTAAATGGCCAGTTTATTGGGTCGCTTGTTTTATGCTCGCCCGTCGCCTTGCTTAATTCTTTGTGTGTGTAATGGTCGTAAGCTTTTAAAGAAACGAGAAGTCTATTTAATAGCGGCGGTCTTTTCTTGGCAAACTCGTTAGAACGAGATCTAAAATTGTAGTTGTCATCCAAAATCCAAGTGTAGCCAAAAGAGCGCAGGTTCATGGTTACAATTATGGCTTTAACTGAAGTCAGGTTGGGTAAATTCTTAAGAATATGCAGGTAATTAGAGGCTTCAAGACCGGCATTGTCAACCGGATTTACTTGTAAGCTTGGCAATAGGCTGTCAATATAATCGCTTATTCTCACCTTTTTTGCTCCTGGTTTTTCTAAATGAAAATTAGAAGACTCACCAAAATAGAGCACATCTGCCCCAGGTTCATTAACAAAGAAATTATCAAGAGTTGGATTGAAAACATCTAAATCTTGCCGGTAGATGGTGGCTTTGTAAATTTCATTTCCAACGGCCAAAATTGCTACCAAAGCCAATAGCCGGGTGGATATGTATTTCAGCAGCTTCATTTAGAATTGAAAGTAAATAAAGGGTTCAAGTGTAACGCCGCCAAAGGCCATTATTCCAAATAGTAAAATAGCATAGGCTGCCCATCTTAAAACCCATGGTTTGGTTTCAAAATGCACATCAATTCTTTGGTTTTTGAAAAGAATATCTGAGAGTAAGAAAACTAGAAGTAAGGCAAGGTTTATCCAGCCATATACGTCAAACTCAAAGCTTGTTTGCCAATTAGAATTTGAGAGCATTCTGTCAATGTATTCATCGGCTTCATCAACGCTTTCGCTTCTAAAATAAATCCAGGCCAAAACAGAAATACCAAAGGTTTTTAGCCAACCTAAAATGCTAAAAATACGCGGTAGGTTTTGGGTTTTGAGTTTTGGGTTAGCCTTTCCAACTAGTTTTTCAATTAAATAAACAACGCCATGAATAGCACCCCAAGCAATAAAAGTCCAATTATCACCATGCCATAAACCGCTGATTATAAAAACGATGAGCACATTTAAAATCCATTTGGCCATATAAACTTTTGAGCCGCCTAATGGAATAAATAAATATTCTCTAAACCATGTTGTAAGGGAAATATGCCACCTGCGCCAAAAGCTAGAAATGCTGGTTGCCAAATAGGGTGTACTGAAATTGTTAATGAGTTCAACACCAAGTAATCGCGCTGCTCCAATGGCAATTAACGAGTATCCATGAAAGTCAGCATAAATCTGGAAAGCATAAAAAATGGCACCAAGAAGTAAATTAGTGCCACTGGCCGATGCACTATGTTCAAAGGTGGAGTCAACAAAAGGCGAGAGATTATCGGCCACGCACATTTTAATAAACAGACCGTAAAGAATGAGCCTTCCGCCCATTCGCAAATTCTGAGTGCTGAAATTAAAAGTTTGTTTTAGCTGATTGCCTAAATGGCCAAATTTTTCAATGGGGCCAGCCACCAATTGCGGAAAGAACGAAACATAAAGCGCAAAAATGCCTAAGTGTTTTTCTGGTTTTTGTTCGCCACGATACACATCAATGGTGTAACTAAGGGTTTGAAAAGTGTAGAATGAAATGCCTACAGGTAGAAGTAACGATGCCGTTGGCAACCAATTTTCAAGTTGCTGTTCGGTTAGAAGAGTGGCCAACTCCTTTCTAAAGAATCCATAGTATTTAAAGCTAAAAAGCAAGCCAAGATTTACCACAATGCTAAGGCTTAGCCAAAGCTTCTTAAGAGGCTTCTCAGAACTAGCATAAATTCTTTGAGCTGCGGTAAAATCTACCAATGTTGAGCCAATAATAAGCAGGGCATATTTGGCATTCCAGCTCATGTAAAATGCATAGCTGGCTATCAAGAGCAGTATCCATCTCAATTTTCCTGGCAGCAAATAGTAGAGAATTACCACCACAGGTAAAAACCAGAAAAAATCGAGCGAATTAAACTGCATAATTACAGTCTAAACTTAGTGTATTTAATATTAGATCCTTGTTCGTTCCAAAGAGATTCGTAGTAGGTTTTTATTTGAAGAATAGGATCTTGGTACAAATCAGATAAGTACAAATTGCGAGTAACCTTTTCTGGTTTCACATTCATTCCAGCCAAAACACCAATGGTAAACTCAAAAAGCATGGTGTTATCTGTTTTTAAATGCACCCAGCCATTTGGCTTCAGGGCTGTTTTGTACTTTTCTAAAAACAGTGGATGGGTTAACCTTCTTCGTTCATTTTTTGGTTGTGGATCTGGAAACGTTATCCAGATTTCATCTACTTCGCCAGGAGCAAAAAATTCGTCTATTTGCTCAATAACCATACGTGTAAAGCAAACGTTGCTGAGCCCTTCTTCATATGCGGTTTTGCCGCCTGTCCAAAGTCTTGTTCCTTTTATATCAATGCCAATAAAATTCTTGTTTGGAAACATTCTGCCCATTGCCAGCGTGTAGTGGCCTTTGCCACAAGCCAACTCTAAAACAATGGGATTGTCGTTCTTAAAATGCGTGTTCCATTTGCCCTTCAACTCTCTTGGAAACTCAAGAATGTTGGCCATTTCTTTGGTTTCGGCAATTTTTTTCAGCTTGTTTTTACCCATTTCTAAAACTGCTTGGCAAATCCGTTGGCTAAAACTTGCTCGTAAACCTTGGTAATTCCTTCGTGCAACGAAATCTTAGGCTTCCAACCT
>JAGQWA010000450.1 GCA_020437725.1 Bacteroidota bacterium
GATACTTTTGACAATGTTGCTGGTATTACGGCTTTGGCCAACTCTAAAATTCAAGACGTGTTTAAAGGCGACTTTACTGAAGCTGAACGAATTGAATTGTTTGGTGGATTAGCTGTTTATCCGACTAGCGTAGCATACTGGGAAGATGTTATTAGCAACGTTGGTAACCCATGGCATGCGTGGTTAGAAACTTATGCTGGTGTAGGAAACGTACCCACTGTGGTCAAAGCTTCCGTACCAGAAGCCGATGCTAAAGGATTTGGTGCTGGTGTATCAAAGTGGGGAATTGATGTTTACAATGGTAAGGCTGACTTTCGTTGGGAGCCTGCATTGGTTTATGGAGTTGTGGGTGCAGCCGGTTATTCAATTGGCCAGTTGATGGTTAACGCCTGGCACTTAATTTTCGGAAATGATTAGTTTATTATTTAAGTAATACGGAGTCATCGGAGTTAGTAAATCGTTCTTATACTTATTTTCGATGACTTCTTTCAAATATGTCTGTGATGAGATGCATACTGGTTTTAATTTCAATTTTTTCATTTACATGCTTTTCAAATGCTCAAGATTTCACTTTGATTTCAGTGGGTGGAGCATATCAGGAATTTAACGCACTTAATAGTCATCTGAAAGATGCTAGATTAACTCAATTAGACCCATTTCTAATTTCAGGAGGTATTAGTAGAATGAAATCCTTAGATGAGAAGAATGGAATAATTATGGATTTTAACTTTCACGGTACACTAAGAGAAGAAGATACAGTTAATATATCATATACAAGAAACGGAATTTCAATTGGTGCGTACCACTGGTTAAAAACAACAAAAGAGTTTTACTTTGGGGTTTCTGCACAATTATGGGCAAACCTAAACTATATTGAACTTGAGAAGACAAATGCCGCCTTTCCTGCTGGCTTTAACCTTAGCAATCCGAATTGGCAAACTGGTAGATTCAATTCAAGTTTTATGGCTTTAGATGTCAATTTAATTTTATTGTATAATGAAAAACACGATTTTGCATATGGCGTGAAAGTGGGGTCTTACATCAATTTGCCCAATAAAAACGATTATGGTTTGACCAATTATCCAGATGTTACATTGGCCAATACTTCAAGCAAATTTTTATTGGTGCCATATCTAAAAGTTCTGTTCTCGTGGCCCTTTATTAATTTTTTTGAGGCTGATTAGCCAGTTCGCAGTTGACTAGTTTCTACTCCCTACCCCAATGTTCCAATTCCTCAGCTGACCAAACTCCTGGAAAGAATTTGCGTTGCTGGTACATGGTGTGTAGGTATTTCTGCCATTCACTGCCGCCAGTTGCTGTTTTTTTTTAATGCAATTGCGGTGGTAGTTAAACTGCATAATGTTTATTTATATTAAGTATTAACATAATTAATGCAGTATGTTTTTTTTTTTTTTAAATACAAGTATTGTTGATTCAATTTAAAATCATTATTATGAATCATCAATTAAACCCCTATTATTTCGTTGGGTCAATCCATGATCACATTCTTACGTATGCGGCTAACAACATTTCAGCAAATCCAGATCCAGAAGAATTGGCTGATTTAACGTATAATGGTCTACTCGACTATAAAACCAGCAATCCTGATTTTCCGGACGTTGATATGTCTGTTAGACCTTTAATCGCTGCGGCCATAAATTCAGTTATGAACCCTGGTGATACCGAAGATTCTAAATCGATAGTAAATGTTTTTCCTGACTTGTTTAACGCATATTACAATACTTTTGACAATGTTGCTGGTATTACGGCTTTGGCTAACTCAAAAATTCAAGACGTGTTTAAAGGCGACTTTACTGAAGCTGAACGAATTCAACTGCTAGGTGGGTTGGCACTTTGTCCAACCAGTGTATCTTATTGGGAAGATGTTATAAGCAACGTTGGTAACCCTTGGCATGCTTGGATTGAAACGTATGCAGGCTCAGGGACTGTACCATCTGTGGTAAAGGCATCAGTATGGGAAGCCGATGTAAAGGGATTTGCTGCAGGCGCGGGTGCTAAATTAGGAGTTTCAATTCTTGAGAATCATGTTGACCCATTAAAAGTTTTTGTCTATGGAATTGGCTCAGCTGCAGGCTACTCGATAGGTCAGTTGGCCATCAATGCTTGGAATTTAATTTTTGGGAATGACTAAATTCTAGGTCATTTAGATTTAGCCTGCCTAAAAGTGAGAATTTAATTTTTGCACCAAGCATGATTATTACAGCACTTTTAGGCAGTTTTACCAGTCGCAATTATTCTGAGAATTTGGTGAACAAGTTAAAAAGTTATGATGAAAAATAAGATTTTAGTACTTTTATTATTTGTGGTAAAAAATACGTTTGCTCAAGATTTCATGTTATTCTCGGCATCGGCCTATTATAAACCAAATACCAGTATCAATGCTGTATTAAATGAAGCAGGGCTTGCTGAACTTAGCCCATTTGCGGCATCGTTTGGGCTATCAAAAATTGTTGGTTTAGAAGAAAACAGCAGTCTAATATTAGGCTTTGACTGGGTGCAGAGCCTAACCGAAACAGATTCAATGAGCATATCTAATGAAAATCTAGGGTTTTCGCTTGGAGCTAATCAGTGGATAAAAAAAGGCAATGCCACATTTTTAGGTGTTGGGGGGCAAGTTTGGTTTAACATCAATAGTCTAGAATTTGAAAAAACCAATCAAACGTTTCCAAATGGTTTTAACCTAAATAATCCACAATGGCAAACAGGAAAATTCATTAGGCCAGTGGTGCTTTCGGTTGACTTAAATATGTTGTT
>JAGQWA010000451.1 GCA_020437725.1 Bacteroidota bacterium
AACAAAAATAGATTGGTGGCAACCTAGAGCCGAAGATTTAGGTTAGAGAATTTGCAAAAACCGACAATACAGGCGCGTAATGGCCTGTTTTTGATGTATTTGCGAAAAATTTAAGAATGATGTTGGAAAAAATTATATTCGCGCAAATTTTAAGGTAGTCAATATGTACTGGACACTTGAACTTGCCAATTATTTAGACGACGCTCCTTGGCCAGCTACCAAGGATGAGTTGATAGATTACGCCATTAGATCTGGTGCTCCTTTGGAGTTGATAGAGAACCTTCAAGAGTTAGACGAAGAAGGTGGTGAAGTTTATGAGACTATAGACGAAATATGGGCAGATTACCCATCGTCAAAAGAATATTATTTCGACGACGATGAATAAGGTATAGAAACTGTTTTAACAGAAACAAAACCCGATTTGGCTTGCTAAATCGGGTTTTTGTTTTTTTATTCTAGTGATTAGTAACTAGGGACTAGTAATTAATTTGTGGCCGCCATGAATTGAATTAAATATTCGAAGGAAATAGCCATTAGGGATTTGAAGTGAAAGGTGGAAGGTGAAAGGCGCTTCGAAATTGAAACTAGTGGTAAGAATATAAATGGCTAAGTCCTCAATTTTAAGACTTTGGACTTGAAACTCTAGACTTGAAACTAATTGAACATTCAAAATTTAAAATTGCCCTATTCAAAACTCAACACTAAGAACTCAACACTAAGAACTAAGAACTAGTTATAGAATCTCCACGCCACTCCCCAACGCAGCATTCTAGGGTAGGCCATGTAATTAGGTAAAAGCTCGTAGCTGTAGCCAAAAAGACCTTCGCTCACATGTTCAAACTTTACAAAGCCATTCCAATGTTTTACTCTGGCAGAAATGTAAGCATCGAACATTGGGTAGCCACCAGTAGATCTTTCAGTTTTGGCGTAAAATTGATTAATGCCTGGCATAAAGGCAAAAGGTGTGTAAGCAGAGAAATAACGGAAATCAAATCCCACTCTCAATAAAAGCGCCTTTTTAAACAGGTCGCTTTGGAAATAGTAATTCAAGTCAATAATCCACTCTGGCATGGTAACCGAAGTGGTCTGATTAATCTGTTGCCACACCACTCGGTTATTAAAATAGAATTTACCCAAATGGAAGTTCGATTTCACTTCAGCTTGAATAAAGTTGATTCCATCTTCGGCTTGTGATGGCAGAGCATTTTCATCAAAATATAAATAATTATCTGCCCTAACGGCGGCCACACGAACGCTATGGTTTTCTTTAAACACCAAACTTGCAGCCAGTTCATTGTTAAAAGCTTTTTTAAAATCGTTTTCCCAAATTCCAAAAGCGCCATTGTAGTATTGCTCAAAATGCTGAGCTGTTCTGGCTTGTGCTTTCAACTCAGGAATAATATTCAAGCCCTTAAAAAGCGTTTGCTTCATTTTTAAATGCAAGAAATAATCGCTGAAATTACTACCAACGGTTACATAGTTTACATCGCCGCTGAAATGCGTATATGGGGTAATGTTTTTGCGCAACTTGCCAAACAAATGCACATTGAAGTAGTTGGTTTGCAGAGCCAAACTATCAGGTGGGAAATTGGTTAGCCTAGACAAGCCCCATTGTTGAACCGAGATATTTCTAACATCTATCCCCCCATAAAATACTTGCTCAGAGTATTGCCTTTTAGTTAGCCGTTTGGTACTTTCTAATTCGCGTTTTGGGTATAAAAACAGTCCCCAACCTATTTCATTTCTAAACTCTCGCCAACGCAGAATTTCCATTACCTCATCAAAAGAGTCAACGTTTCTAGGGTAAAAACTAGATTCCGCGCCAGTAAACTGGTGGTTTTTTCTCAAATAAGTAATCTTATGGGTAAAGTACGTTCTGGGAATAATTCTATTAACCGTGCTGCTATCAGGCATCAACACATCATTGTTTTTACCTATGTAATAGAGTTGCCTTGCGCTTAGCTCCATGTTCTTGTAGGTAGAAGTGGCTTCGTCTAGCCAGGTATCAGTAGTAAGGCGTTCAACCGTAGTTTGTGCATCATTAAATTCAGAAATGTTGGCCAAGCCGCCATTGTCATTCAAAGTAAAGTTGTTCCACACCGCATTAAGCAAAAGCTGGTAGCGATGGTCAACTGAATAGTAGCGTGCATTAACCCCTAAACGGGTGCTTTGCCCACCTTCGTTTAAGTACAACCCGTTGGTTTTTCTAGAGCGATGCCATGCTGAAAAATTGAATCGCTCTCCAAAGTTTTGGCTGTGCTCTGCATCAAGCGCAAGTAACCTTTCATCAACACCACCTTGGTAGTACCTGAGCTGGGTATAGGGAGTGTAAGTGTTGTAGTATTTAAGGTCCTTGCTTTGCAGCCAATATGGGTTTAAATGGTTGAACCCTAATTGAATTCCAGGTTCAGCAAAAGGATTAAATGACAATGGCAAGGCGGCACTTGTAACATGGTGCAGTTGCTGAAAATCTACACCTGGCTTTTGCAAATTGCTGGTTAGAGTTAAATCTGGTAGCGTAGTGTCAATTTGCGTGAACTGATTGGGTTTTAGCAGAATTGAATCTTCTAAGAGATAAGAAGTTTCAATGAATCTCTTTTTAGGTGCGGTTGTTTTGGCACTGTCTTTATTACCCAACATTTGGCCATTGGAATTAACTCCCAAACAGGCCAGCAGTACAATTAGAGCAAGGTTTTTAATGATTACCGGGTTTTGTTTCAACACACCTGAAAAAATAATGCCGCAAACGTAAAACAAGTTGCAACTACG
>JAGQWA010000452.1 GCA_020437725.1 Bacteroidota bacterium
CTAATAGATTGAGTAAAGGCTACATAATCAGTTCTTGAACCAAAAAGCACATTATTTGGCAGTGGTAAGTTCTTATTTTCAACTTCTAGAGAAGATGCAAGTCTAAACACACGATCGTCTCCTAATTCTTTTTGAAACCAACGGCAAGCCGATTCGTTAATGCCTGAATTAGACGTAAAAGCGATTAACTGGCCGAATTGGCTTACATCTAATTCTTCAAAAATGTGGTCGGAGAGTACATTACCATGATAGGTTCTTAAGTTCATGCTTTTAGCATTAGCAATATGCAAGGGCGAAGTATCGGCAAGTAGAATATAATAACCTTGGTCTTGAAGTTTTTTGGCAATTAGCCGGCTCACTTCACCTGCTCCAATAAAAAGAATACCGTTTGGAACCTTGCTCAACACTTTAAGTCTTCTTCCAACCCATTTGGCCGTGCTTCCTTGTAGAACAACAGTGCCTACTATCATTAAAAATGTGATTGGTAACAATAATTCGGCTTGCTCTTTAGGTATGTTTAAAATCTCTGCGTTTTTGGTTAGTTGCAATGAGAATAATGACGCAACTGCGGCAGCTACTATTCCTTTAGGCCCAATCCAGGAGATAAATAGTTTTTCTCGCCAATTTAAATTGCTTCCAATAGTGCCAATTAATACACCAATGGGTCTAATTAAAAAAATAGCGGTGGCAAAAAGCAATAAACTATGCCAGCCTATAGATTCTATGTGAGCAATTTCTATTCTCGACGATAGAAGAAGAAAAAGCACTGAAATTAGAATAATGCTTATGTCTTCTTTAAAAGCTAATATGCTTTTAACTTCATCAATTTTGCTATTTCCAAGTGCAATGCCCATAACGGTAGCGGCCAATAGGCCAGCTTCGGTATGAATAAGCTCAGCAAAAGCAAAGGTTAAAATTACCAAGCCTAAAGTAAACACATTGCTTAAATAGCGAGGTATTCTTCGTTTCTTAAATAAATACCATAATAAACCGGCGCTGCAAATACCGGCAACCACACCCGCGCTAATGGTTATAAAAAATTCTTGTAAGGTTTCAAGGGTAAACGTTTCTCTATGGTGGGTTGATGAGTTGATAACTTCATAAACCAAAACGGCCACCATAGCCCCAAAAGGGTCTATTAGAATCCCTTCCCACTTTAAAAGCGTGTTTATTTTGGCGTTTGGTTTTACATTTCTAAGAATAGGAGTTACTACCGTTGGCCCCGATACTATTAGCAATGCACCAAATAAAAATGCCAAACGGTATTCCATACCCATAATAAAATGCGCAGCCAAACCACCAAGTATAAATGTGGTGGCCATGCCAGCAATTAATAAGTTTCTTATGGTTCCGCCTTGGTTTTTTAATTCTTTGAAATGAAGAGTTAACCCACCTTCAAAAAGAATTACTCCAACAGATAAAGACACAAACGAAAAAAGCAAATCGCCCGTAAAAATGGCATCTCCGTCAATGAGCTTTTCACCATCTGGGGTTATAAAGGTTGACAAAGGGCCAACCAATAGGCCAATGAGAATTAGAGGCAAAATGGCTGGTTGCTTAATTCTGAATGCAAGCCATTGCGCAAAAATTCCTAATACCAAAATACTTGCTAATTCGAGCATAACTAAAAAGGCAGCATTGTAGCCGTGGTAAATATATTACAGTAAAGGCACTCATTTGTTTTTTTCTTTCTCAATTCCAGCCTGCTAGTCTATTATGTGAATTTATTTCCCAATTACGGAAAATGGATCAACCATTTAAAATCAACTGAAAAGCCCGTTTACTCTGTGAAATGAACGTTTCTCTCAAAAAGTAGAATCAATTGAGCTTACTATTTTTTGAGTGGCACATGAATTGAAAAAGGATAAACGCACTAACAAAACAAAACAATGAAGTCAACAGCCAACATTTTCGACTCAATTTTAAGATTCAGCATTCCATTACTATTAATGTCAGCTTTAATTATGCTTTTCGGTTTCTCACAACTTCGAGCTAAAAACATTAAGCTAGATGAAAAACTTCATAACAAGTCTTTTGTAATTGAGGCCCAACAAACCGCCTTATCGGCTATTAGCGTAGAGTTTAAAAAGTTTCAGTAATTAATTTAAGGTATCCATTAAGTGGTACAAATCGGCGTTGGGCGCAAGGTTTAGCTTGTTTCTTAAACGTTGTTTGGCTTTTGAAACTGATCGAGGATCCACATTTCTCACATTGGCAATCTCTTTTCCCGATAAGTTCAGTTTAATCATACCGCACAGTTCGCGTTCACCCTTTGTAAGTCCAGGATAGTTTTTATCTAGCGAAGTATAAAAGTCAGCATTTACTTGGTCTATTTTATCTTGAAAAACACCAATTTTATCGTCGAGATAAACTTGATTATTTAATTCGAGCTCTAATTCCTTAATAAGCTTATCAACGCCAATATTTTTTTCCTTTTTTAATTCTTTAATTCGGTCAATAAACTCTCTATTCCAAGCTCTTTTACGGGTGTTTTCTAGAGCAAGTTGTGTTATGTCACTTTTTTGAGAGTCAAGCTCTTGAATGAGTCTTTCTTCTTCGAGAAGTTGATTTTCTATTTGTAATTGAGTAAGCTTTCTTTCGATCTCTAACGCCTTTCGTCTTTTGTATGAGTTAAGTAGCAGAAACACACCAGCAACAATTGAAGCAACTAAGCCTGTTAACAGTATTAGTAAGTTTATTTGGTGGTCTTGCTTTAATAATTTGGCTTCTTGATTAACTTTCTGAAGTTCAAGCACGTTT
>JAGQWA010000453.1 GCA_020437725.1 Bacteroidota bacterium
TGAGCGATGCTTTTCCAAAGGGACACCCGCAATTGGCACCGGTTGCCATTCAGCAGGCTCATTTACTGGTTAAGAACTTAAAAGCAAAAACCCAAAATAAGCCGCAAAAGTCATTTAACTATCTCGATAAAGGCAGCATGGCCACCATAGGTAGAAATCGAGCTGTGGTTGATTTGCCCAAGAATCTTCACTTTAAAGGTTTTATAGCCTGGGTGCTGTGGATGTTTATTCACCTTATTCTCATTGTTGGCTTCAGAAACCGCGCTGTTATTCTGCTAAACTGGGTGTGGAATTACATTACTTATGATAGAAGTATTAGGCTGATTTTGAGAGCTAGAAGCTGACGATGAGTGTTGAGTGTTGAGTGTTGAGTGTTGAGTAATGTTAAATTTCAAATGTTGAATGTTTAATGCTCGCCTGCGGACATTTTGAACGGAGCGAGAAATCTGGTTTATCTGAGTGAGTAAGTTGTCTAAGGTCTAATGTCCAAAGTCTGTTTTCGTGCAGATGAAACTGACAGTCATTCAGCACTTGCGACTAGTTACTAATCATCTTGAAACACTAATGGCTAATCGCTGGTCGCTATTCACTTTATTATCACATTACCAAATTGAATAATTACTTCATTACAAATCGCTTCCTGTTCTGATATAGCGAATTATACCGCCAATTACAATGTATGTGCTGATGTAGGAGCTTGCTATAAAACCGGCTATGTAACGTGTTTGGGCAAACCAGTGGTAAGAAACAAATCTATCAGGTTCACTATAGAATATGGAATTAATCATTACACCGGCAACAATTAGATTAATAAATCCCACAAAACCATTAATGAATTTGTATCGCATTTTTGGTTTGTCAACGCCATCTGATTTATCAAAAATCAGTTCTCGATCTAGTAGATTTAAATCTGAATTAAAGGTTGGTTTATTTTGAAGAAGACGCACATATAATCTAATGGTCAGGGCCAGCATACCTGCTGCGATAAGTAGAATGACCATAAAGAATAAGATATCATCAATTCTAAAGAAACGCTTATAATTTATGATAATGAAATAGCCAATAATTGCTAGTTCGGTAAATAAACAAATGATTAAGGCTATTCTTACTGCTCTACTCAATTGTTATTGGTTCGTTAGATTAATAAGTATAAAGTACCAGATTTCTCACCTTGTTCGAAATGACGACGAGAAAATTAAACATTCAAAATTCAAAATTAAACATTACATCCAACTCCCTTGTCATCCGAAGCTTTAGCGAAGGATGAAGCACTAAGTATCAAACACCAAGAACTACTCACAACTTAAAACTCACGACTCAAAACTTCATTAAGACTCATCTGCAAAAAGCCCTGCCTGCCCATCTGGACGAATGCTCGCTTCTGGCTTTGGCTCTTCGAATGGCTCACCTTCTTTTGCCAATTTGGCTGAGAAAACTCGGTCTGAGAATTTGTTGCCACGACTCTTCCACCCTTTTACATCAATCATATCGTCGAGCACAATTTCTTTGGCGGTTGCATCTTTCTTAAGGCGACCTTCTTTAATCTCAATGGTTTCGTTTTTCTTGGTGGTGGCATAAACCATATTGGCAGTGCCCGATTCACCTATAAAACCAAAACGCTTATCCAAGCTTAATGTTTCTATCTGAAAGCGCTTGTAGTAATAAGTTTTTAATTCGCCATCGTAATAAATGCAGCCAATAACCGAGTTGGGGTTAAATTTTTCGATTTGATATACGTGCTCTGGCGTAAAAATTTTACTTACATCGAATTGGGTTAGTTCGTATTCTCCAGATTTATATATCACCAAAATTTTGTCGTCGGTTTGAAATGAACCTAAATGTTTTCCGCGTTCTTCGGTGTTCACTTTACCTAAAACTTCATCGTACCAAATATGTCGTCCGCCCAGTGTTGACGCTCCCTTTTCCTTAAAGAATATCTTTTTAATGGCATGTTTGGTAAGAATGTTTCCTTGCGAGCTTCTGCCCTTAATGTCTATTTCGCCGAAATTAAAATCGAATACCTTTTTGCGCGCTGCGCTTCCTGGAGTAAGGGCTACATGTATGATTTCACTTTCGGCATTTGGGTTGGCTGATAAGTAAAGTACTTTGCTGCCGTTGGTGCCAGTTGTTAAATCGTATTCTCTATCTCTGGTTGAAGATGTGACATTAAATCGTTTTACGCGAGCTACTCCAGTTTTGCCATCTACATAAACTGCATTGTAAACAGTGCGCTCATCGTTTTTCTTCCAAACATCTACATGAATGATGTTTTTGCCGAAAAACGCCTTTTCGGTAACCTTAGAAATCATGTATTTGCCGTTGCGTAGAAATACAATAATATCGTCAATATCAGAACATTCGCAAACAAACTCGGCCTTTTTAATGCCATAGCCAGCAAAGCCTTCTTTGCGGTCAACATAAAGTTTTTCGTTTGCCACAGCCACGGCTGATGCGTCGATATTATCAAATTCTTTTAGCTCGGTTTTTCGCTCTCTACCTTTTCCATAATCATCTATAAGCATTTGGTAATAGTCTATGGTATAGTCTATTATATGCTCAATATGATGTTTGGTTTCTTCCATTGCTTCTTCAAGCCCTTTAATAAACTCATCGGCCTTAAAAGAATCGAATTTTGAGATTCGTTTTATTCTAATTTCAGTTAACCGTATTATGTCTTCTTCGGTTACTTCTCGCATTAGTAAATGCTTGTGCGGGTCAAGGCCTTTATCAATGGCATTTAGAACGCCTTCCC
>JAGQWA010000454.1 GCA_020437725.1 Bacteroidota bacterium
TGCTGAGCAATATGCTAAAAACCTTGAGAGATGGGCACGTAAATTTAACCGCGCCCTTTAATAGATCTCGCTATTGGGATTGGTACTTGAATGCCCCCGACAACTACGACCAATATTTGCTTGAGCGCCATTATTTTAAAGATGAACAGCAATACATTGGCTCGTTTACAGTAATGGATTTTGGTGACGTTGGCTACATTCACTACGAGAGTTTTAGCGATGCCGTTGACGAAGACGCTTTAGACATTATTCTTGAACAGTTTAAAGACCATAAAGGGCTCATTTTTGATGTTAGAAACAACTTTGGCGGTTCGCTTTCAAACGTCTACACGCTGGGTGCCCGATTTGCCAAAAATGGAAACGCAGTAGCACTTCAGAAACAAAAAAATGGTCGCGGGCACAACGACTTTACTGATTATGATTCGCTTAGATTTACGCCTACCGAAAGCATTTCTTTTACAAAACCAATTGTGGTTCTTACAAATAGAAAAACTTACAGTGCAGGCACTTTCTTTTCTACCCTAATGCAAGCACTACCGCATGTAACTGTTATGGGAGATAGAACTGGAGGCGGTGGCGGCGCACCTGCATTTACCGAATTAACAAACGGTTGGACTTTGAGAGTTTCAACCACGCAGCTTTTTACCCTTAATGAATTTAATGTGGAAGATGGGCTATTTCCCGACATTAAAGTTGACAATTTAGACACTGATATTGCAGAAAACAGAGACCGAATTCTTGAAACAGCCTTAGAACATTTAAGATGACCAACGCGATTCAAAGCCAATACCTTCAAATAAAAGAAACCGAACGTCTGTATTTGCGCCCCTTGCAAATGGCCGATATTGAAGATTGGCAGGCATTCTGTAAAGATTCAATTGCCACCCAATATTTCCCTTCTGAATTTACAGCCAACCCAAACATGGCAAAAGATTGGGTTGAAAAACAATTGGCCAGATATAGAGATGGAACTTTTGGCATGTTGGCACTCATTGAGAAAGAAACAGGTGCATACGTTGGTCAATGTGGTCTGCTTACACGTTTGGAATTTGAACCAAATGAACTTGAAGTGGGCTATAGCTTAATCAGGGAATTTTGGGGCAAAGGATATGCAAGCGAAGCAGCTCAATACTTAAGAGATTATGCTTTCAAACACAATTTGAAGCATGAAATAACTTCAATGATTAATCCTGAAAACAAGCCGTCTATCAACGTGGCGTTAAAAAATGGCATGACCGATACCGGATTAGTTGACTTTTTTGGTATGAAGCACCATCGGTTTTGTATTACTAGAGACGAGTGGGAGAAAAATAAGGCAGAAACCAAGTAGAACTTTGGATATTCTTTCTTGGCATGAAACACTAATTGTTCATTTTTCGCTTTAACCTATAAACCGATTTATAGGTATCATTATCGGCATAAAAACCGTCTAATTCGCTGCGGGTGTCGGGGTCAATCATATTCATTAAAGGTTGCTCTACTTCAAATAGATTCAACATGGCATCTTTAATAATTACATCCCATTGCTGGTAATTATCGTCAAAATCTTTGGTGCTCACTACTTTTCTGCAAGTAGGCGAACCGCAATTTACTTGCATGGGTTCGTCAAGATTAAACAAACTGTACTCATCTGTAATTTGCTCGCCTGCCATAATATCTCTAATGGCTATTTCGAAACCGTAGCCGGTGCTAATGGTATTAAAATTACAGCAATGGTTAACGTATTTGGCAAAGTCCCAACTCACAATTCTATTGCCGTTTTCGTCAATGTAAGAATACTTGTCAATTACTTGTTTCATTTCAGCTGAATGCATGAGATAATCAGTTGGCGAAACAGAGTGTTCAAGGCTATCTTTTACATAAACAATGGTGCCTTTTGGCAAATTGGTGGTGGCAAAAACGCCGTATCCAATTTCAGTGCTAATGAATTTTAATTCTGTATTTGGGTGAATCATTTTTCTAAGTTTTTAAGTGAAGAATTTGCCAAGAGCAGCTGGCTTATGTAACAACCAACCTGTAAGGCTAAAGCGGTTAGTATTTGAAGTAAGAACAGCATGTTCTACCAAATCGCTTCTAAACAAAACACATCTATTTGCAATTGGAGAAATGTTTATAATTTGTTCGTTATCATAAATTTCTAGTTCGCCACCATTGCCTGGTTGCCAGTGCTCATTGAGATAAATAACCACTGAAATTAATCTATTATTCCGGTTTTGAAACTGATCTAAATGCCGTTTATAATGTGCTCCTGGTGGATATTTGGTTAAATGGAACTCAAAGCCATTTAAACTAAGAAAGCATTCTCTGTTAAGCACATCAATGGTTTCTTCTACTTTTTGCCAAAATAAGTTTAACTCCATGTCTCGTTTGCTATCTAACCAAAAAGTAGCATCGCCCCTAATATCTTTGTTTATTAGGTTTTGATCTAGAGCACCTATTCCAGCTTGTTTAAAATTTTGAATATGAGCAGTTAGAAATGTGGTAACCTGCTTGTAACAGTCAGTGTTTAAGAAGTTGTCTATAACAACATAGTTCTTATCAGAAAGCTCGTTAATCCATAACGACCATTTCTCTAGGCTAACTTGCCCGTTCATTTCAAGAAAAAAAGCCCGCGAATGTATCTAATTTAACCTTTAAAAAATTTCAATTTTTTTTGGCTTTCTGTTGAGCTAAATTTTAACTGAAAATAATAATCTTCAAGGCAGAATTGTATGATTAAGACATTTCATTTAAGATCGTCCAAAAACA
>JAGQWA010000455.1 GCA_020437725.1 Bacteroidota bacterium
CACAGAAAAAATTAATGAGCTTAAATCTAAATTCGAAAACGAAGCAAATAAAAAGGCCGCTGCTGATGTTGATGTTACACTACCAGGATACCCTTTTGAAATAGGCGGAAGACACCCAATTGATGCCGTTAGAGATGAGCTAGTTGACATTTTTGCCAGAATAGGTTTCGATATTGCTGAAGGCAGCGAAGTAATTGATGAGTGGACCAATTTCACCGCCCTTAACATGCCAGAAGATCATCCCGCTCGCGATATGCAAGACACTTTTTTTGTGAAAAACATGGATGGTTATGTGCTACGAACACATACGTCAGGCGTGCAGGTAAAGGTTATGCAAAACCAAAAACCACCTATTAGAACCATATCTCCGGGCATGGTTTTTAGAAAAGATAATGATGCAACACACTCACCGTTCTTTCACCAAGTAGAAGGACTTTATGTAGCAGAAAATGTTTCGTTTGCCGATTTGAAACAAACGCTTTTCTACTTTGTGAATGAAATGTTTGGCGAAGGAACCGAGTTTAGACTGAGACCATCATACTTTCCTTTTACTGAGCCTAGTGCCGAAATGGACATAGAATGGAATAAAAACGGCGAAAAAAGCTGGATGGAAATTTTAGGTTGTGGAATGGTAGATCCATCTGTTTTAGAAAACTGCGGAATAGATTCAACTAAATATACGGGTTACGCCTTTGGAATAGGTGTTGAAAGAATTGCCATGCTTAAGTATGGCATTCATGATATTAGAACCTTCTATGAAAATGATATTAGGTTCTTAAGGCAGTTTAAAGCGGTTTAAGCGTTCTTTACCTTACAGGTTGATAAGCCCACAATGGCATAAATAGGGCAAAAACTTACCAAACTGGTTACCAAGAATATTCCTGCCAAAACCATTAAAATTATTCCGAGAGTGCCAGTTACTACATCTGCAAAATAAAGCCCTGATACAACAGCGGCTATGGCTACTCTTACTACTTTGTCAAGATTCCCAACGTTCTTTTTCATTATTAATATTTTAAGTAAATAGTGAAATGACCCAGCCAATAATGCTTGCTAGTGAAATGCAGATAATGCAAACAATTACGAGCTTTTGCCACTTCTTCATGAAACAAAAAGACGAAATTATACGCAAGCACTTCATTAAAAAGTGATTACTGTCACCATGAATTAATTGCTTGTACTATTTTGCCGCCATATTAAGGATGAGATTTAAGGGGAAGTTATCTAATATCATTATGGGGTCGGCCGAGAAATTTACTTTTCGGCAGCGTGCCTATAACGCCAGTACTTTTGCCGCAGCTATGCTTGCGTTTTGTATATCAATTGGCGATTCAGCACTTGGTATTGGCTTGGTAAGCGGAATTTTTACTATTTGTCTAAGCGCAGTATTTTTTGCGCTTTATTATCATGGTCGTTCTAAGGGTAGCAACATAATTTCAAATTATGCTTTTTATCTAATTGGCTGTTTTGCTATTTTTTATGATTGGTTTTTGTTTTACGGAATTCGTGGAACTACTGCCATGATTGCCATATTTATTGCCTTGGTTATTCCATTGATAAGCACTGGTAGAGACAGACTTTTTATGGGCGGAATACTGGTAATAATCTTTAGTTCGCTTTTCTTGGCTGAGTATTTTAATTGGGCTCCAATAGAAAATTATCCAACCAAGGTTGACCATATAGTGGATCTTTACATTTCGGCAACTATTTTTATGGTATGTGTATTTGCTCTAATTGGTTTTACCATGAAAAACTACGATCAAAAAAAGAACTTAGTAGATCAATACAATAAACAGCTACAAGAAGCAAATAAAAGTGTTCAAGAAGCCTTAGATACCAGAAATAAGTTTTTTTCTATCATATCTCACGATTTAAGAAACCCAGTAGCTGCTTTATCATCGCTTGCAGAAATTCTTTACGACCACGAGCAAAATGATGATTTATCAAAAAAAGAATACAAAGAAATTGTTAATGGCATTAAGAAAAGCTCCTATAATGCACTTGCCCTACTAGATAATCTACTTCAGTGGTCGCGAGCTGAAACAGGTAAATTAAAACCTGAATTAGAATGGGTTGCTCTTCAAGATATTGTGCAACATGCCGTTGGTTTATATGCTTCATCGGCCAGCAAAAAGGAAATTACCATTAAAGCCTTGGGCATAGAAGGCAAACCTGTTAAGGCTTATTCCGATGCTAAAATGCTTAATCTGGTAATTCGAAACTTGCTATCAAACGCCATTAAGTTTACCGCACATAAAGGTTTAATTGTAATTGAACAGTTCTCTAACGAAAATCAAGTGGGGTTTGCTGTTGTTGATAATGGCATTGGAATGACTCATGATGATCAAAGGAGAATATTTGATTTAGACCATTCAACTTCTGCGCGCGGAACAAATGATGAAGTAGGCACAGGTTTAGGCTTAAAGCTGTGTAAACAGTTTATAGACTTACTTAACGGAACTATTGAAGTGAGCAGCAAGGCCGGAGCAGGAACAACCTTCACGGTTATTCTACCCAAAAACAGTAAGAAAAGCAAGCTTGCCAATACTGTTGCACAAAACCTTAACTAGAATAAGTAACATTTGTCTCATTGGCCACTGGCCTGTTCATCTAGATTTGCATCATTGCTATGGAAATTTCTGAAATATTAGGGTATTTGGGAGCCGTTTTAATTGGCCTAGTGCTCGGACTTGTTGGTGGCGGTGGCTCAATTCTAACCGTACCCATTTTGGT
>JAGQWA010000456.1 GCA_020437725.1 Bacteroidota bacterium
TTTAGGTTTTTGGCAAACTTGCACATTTCCAAATTGTTGTGGGTTGTTGCAGGTTAGTGCAATAGTTAGAAGTTCTTTGGGTTAGGTGGTTTTGTTCTGATGCTTTCGCGTGCTAAGTTATTTCAAGAGCGAAAGATTGAGCTTTTGGCGTTTGTTGTTTTCTTGGTAAGCGCGAAAATTTGAGTTTTTTAAGCAATCAGCAAATCAGGTTTTTATGCTTGAGTTGAAATCGTTATTTAAACCAATGATTTAACTTCTTGTGTGATTGCTTTTGGCTTATGTGTTTGTGCCAAAGTTGAACAGAAATCTGAGTTTTTAACGTTAAACCAAATAACCTACTTCAACGTAAAAGCGGATTTTAGTTTTTCTTTTTAGAGTGCTGTATTCGTTTGGTGTTATTAGTTGTACTATTCATCGTTGGGTTAATTTTTACAGTGCGCTGCACTTTTCTAACTTGGCACTCAACACTGACAACAACCCAGCCAGTTAGTACGTTATTTTTTATGTTTTTAGCAACCTTGCACATTCCCAAATTGTTGTGGGCTGTTGCAGGTTAGTGCAATAGTTAGATTTAAAGAATAATTTATGAGTTGGATTAATACTCAAACTGACAAAGACGTGAAAGAGCGCGTTTCTCAGTTTTGGAATAAAATGCGTAGTGATTTAAAAAATGAACGTTTTTGGGCTGATAAAATCAAAGAATTTAAAGAAGAACCATCCAAACGCCTTGCTTTAGCTATGGAGAATTTGCCATTACCTGCTGCGTTTAGAGAAGCTGCTGTTGCATTACGCTCGCTTATTCGTCAAAAGAAAAAAGACAAAGAAGATTACATTGATGAATTGACCTTATTATATTGGTTTGCGGCAATAAACTCTTTTTCTATCCCGTATTCAAACTATCTAAAGCAGCCAGGCTATAATGTCTTTGAATCCATTCCAGGCAATGTTATAAAAACCTTGGAATTCTCTTACCTTGATTTAGGATATGAGCATCTTGAATTGTTGAACAAGACGGATGTAAAACTTTTAGTTGAGCTTTGGGGCGAGCCAAAAAAACATAGTACACTTCATAAAATTCATAAGGATGTATGGGTTCAGTATGAAAAAGCCTTATTGTTAAAACAGCAAAATGAACAAAGAAAATTATTTTTTTGAATCTACACGGGTTTCGTCAATTGCTAACTTCTGCGTCAAGTGCGACAAGCACCCAGCCGATTACGGTGTTATTTTTCATGGTTCTGAGGTAATCTCAGTTTTTAATTTTGTTGTGGGTGCTTGCGCCTTACGCGAGTAGTTAGCATCAAAGTGTTTTTAAGGAGAAATAATTTATGGGGTATTATGGAAAAAGAAGATACAGTTATAGAGGCTGGCGAAGTAAAAGTTACGAACCTACGAAGTTTGATGCTTTGTTGAATTTATTCGGCGGAGCTGTTGTCAGTATTCAACGAGCTTTTCTTGAGCTTGACGATGAGGCACTAGATGAATTATTTACAGATTACGGCACATTTTATGGTGACACTGCTGAAAAATATGCACGAAAAACATTTTCTAAGTGGCAAAGCCATGAAACGAAGTTGTCTGGGCAAACAATGGAACGATTGGTCACATTAGTGCCGCCATACCTTTCTGCGGAGGGGCGTTTTGGATTATTAAAAGAAGTCTTAAGTAATCATAAGCCATCTACCAAATTATTGAAAAACATTAAAATAAATAGCAAAGAATCTGCCGCAGGGTTTGCCGAGCTTGATGCTGCACTCGCAGCTATGATTAAAGAAGATGTACTGGCACATATTCCAGAAAAAGTTATGGATGCAGCCGCATGGCTTTATGACGATGATATAACCGTAGCTAGGGCGATGCTTGCTCAAGCAGAATCAAAACAAAACGAAATTATAAAAAACAGTGCGGCCAAAGAAATCGCACTTTTACGAAGGGTTGTTGAGGCTGGGCAAGTAAAGCAGGCAACGTATAATGTTGAAATGCCTGCTGGTAAGCTATCTGTGATGGTGTTCACGCCAAAGCGCAGTATCTGGGAAATCCTATTTGGGTAATGACGAATATTTTGAATAATGGAGTACTACTGTGAGCAATGACAAAAACGATAAGTTACCTACAGTGCCAAAGCAACACGCCGTTCAACTGCATAATAATGGCTTGAAGTCTGGTTCGTTAATTGAACAAGCCTTGACTAGCCTGAACACCGATCAAATGAGCAATTTGATGACGAAAGCAGCAGAAGAAGCATTACGTCTAGAGGTAAAAGGGCGTGAGCAAGGCCTTGATTATGTTACAGGAAAAAAAGCTATTGAAGACCATATAGATACGTTTGCTATGCTTGAAAAAGGGAAGGAAGGTAAATTCACTACCGTTCGCCAATCTGTGGTTTCCAATGTGAAAACAGGTGCTGGAAATATGCAAATTGAAAGCAAGTCTGGTGCTTCATGCTTTGTAGCAACAGTAGCATACGAAAATGCGGATCATGCAAATGTTCGCTTTCTTAGGGCATTTCGCGATGAGTTTTTGGCCTATTCATCTAATGGACGAGCGTTCATTGGTTGGTACTGGAGAGTTGGCCCACGGTTGGCTTTAATAGTTGGTAATAATGCTTTATTAAAATGGTTTACTCGCTGTTTACTTTCCCTAATCATTGTTTCAATCGGATTGTTTTGGAATGCGAATGAGTCTAACAAAATTAAACTGAATAAATCGTAAAAATAAG
>JAGQWA010000457.1 GCA_020437725.1 Bacteroidota bacterium
TTACTCATGGAATACCGGCGACACCACTCGGCAAATTACCATTGATTCGCAGGCTGTTTATGTTCTTACTGTTACTGATTCAAATGGCTGCCAAATAACTGATTCTCTCTTTGCAAGAAAAACTGTAAGCACAAGTTCTAAACTCGGTTCACTTCAATTATTTCCAAACCCCGCAAATACCCATTTCTATGTTCAAAACCTAAATGGCGAAATTAAAAATGTGGCCATCTATGGGTTGAATGGACATCTAATTCATTCATTTCCAACAACTATAAACCGCTTTGGCATTGGTCAGCTACCAACAGGAATGTATTGGGTGCAGGTTGAAACCACAACTACAACTATGCATAGTATTTTGATAAAGGAATAGCTAAAAGTGGTTTTTACAGCAATCGCATTCAAAAACGGTAAAAGTTTATTTTTACCCCAATGAAGCGAATTGGCATCTTATTATGGATCTGTTGCATAGGCACATTTGCTTTTAGTCAACATCCATTTCAACCGCAACCAATTGACGTTGAACGATATATTATCTCATTAGACCTAACCAGTTTTTCTCAAGACACCATAACTAGTGAAGCTCAAATTGAATTTACGCTAACACAACCTTGCGATACCGTGAAATTGATGTTGGTTGGAAAAAACAAAAGAGACATGACTGGTATGCATGTATCAGAAGTAGTTATGAAAGAATTATCTGCTTGGAAACATGCCAATAACCAAATTAGACTCGCAAAAAAAGGTGGCTTTAACCGCGGCGAAAAATGCCGCGTAACTATTTATTACCATGGTTTGCCAGGCGATGGGCTAATACTTTCAACCAATAAACACGGCCGTAATACCGCGTTTGGCGACAACTGGCCAAACCGTGCGCATTATTGGTTTCCCTGCATAGACCACCCATCTGATAAGGCATATGTAGAATGGATGATTAAATACCCCGTTGGTTATAAATCGATTGCCAACGGAGAGCTTATTTCTAGCCATAAAGAAGATGATAGAATAGTTTACGACTACTGGAAAAGCAAGGTGCCGTTACCTACCAAAGTAATGGTGGTGGGGCTTGCCAACTTTGCAGTGTCTGAACCTTGCTGGGTGGGCCAAACGCCAGTAACCAGCTGGGTTTTTGAAGAGCAGAAAACCGAAGGCTTTAGCGACTACTTAGTTGCATGCGAAGTGCTAGAATGGTTTGAAGGCAAAATTGCTCCATACCCCTACGCTAAGTTGGCCAATGTGCAGAGTAAAACGCGCTATGGCGGAATGGAAAATGCTTCATGCATCTTTTATTTTGAAAATTCTGTAGATGGTAAAAACTCTGTTGAAGACTTGATTGCACATGAAATAGCACATCAATGGTTTGGCAATTCGGCATCTGAAATAGATTGGCCGCATTTATGGCTAAGCGAAGGCTTTGCCACCTATTTAACAGACTTGTATATACTTGATAAATATGGAAATGAAGCTTTTAACATTCGAATGAAAGAAGAACGGGAAAAGGCCATTTCATTTTATAAAAAATATCAGGCGCCAGTTGTAGATACCTTGGCTTCCAACCCAAACTACCTTTTAAATCCAAACTCCTACCAAAAAGGCGCTTGGTTTCTACACATGTTGCGAAACGAAATTGGGGATGAACAGTTCTGGACGGTTCTCAAAACCTACTATCTAACCTATGAATTAAGCAATGCTTCAACCCAAGATTTTGCCAAAGTGGTTAACCGAATTACGGGCGAAGATTTTACTGCATTTTTTAACCAGTGGCTTAGAACTACAGGACATCCTAAGCTAAAAGTAAAAGTTAAAAAGCGGGGTAAAAGGCTCATTGTAAAAGTAAATCAAGAACAATCTCAAGCTTTCAATTTCAACTTTGTTTTAAGTATAAATCATCAAAACGACACGGTGGAACACGTTGAAAGCATAGCAGAAAAATCAACCACAATTAAACTTGCCTTACCATCAAAAGTGCAATCGGTAGATATTGACCCTGATGTTCAACTGCTTTTTGAATTGCTTAATTAAATGGATATTGGTGTGAAAACTAGAACTTGCTATCAATTCAGTAAAAATGTTGATGACAAATGGCTTGTAAATGAGTTAGAAATGAATTCGCCAGATGAATTTGATGGTGAAATTCTTATAGCACTATTGCCACTTCTTGCTCTAAATGAAACTAGAGATTTGCTCCTGGAAATAGGACTAAGCAACGATACCGAGCATTTTAAGAATGAGTGCAAACAGGTAATTGCAGTGGCCGAAAACCACCAAAGCCCAAAAGGTGGAAAAATGAGTTTTCAGAGCTTATTTCATAACATTCCTGAAAGCATTTTATCAGTAAACAACAAGGGTTATGCTGTAGTGGCTTTTCATAAGTTATCAGAAAACTCGTCTAACCCCAATTACAGAATAATTGGGTACGCACAGGCCGTTTCGTTTGATTTTAAGCATCCGAATTATTCTGAGCTTCAACCTGGATTTTACGGCAATATGTTGCGTGTTAGCGAGCATCTAGATAATGGCGTTGCGATTTACAGAAGAAAGAAAATTTTCTCTTTGATGTTTGCAGCGTTGCTTCGATTAGGAGAAAATCTGGGAATTGACTATGCCTTTGCGTGTGTAGGAAAAGAAAACGAGAGCATTAAGCAAGCACTCGATTTTAATGTAAAGCACACTGACTATAAGCATGAGTTGTTTCGGTTTACCATGT
>JAGQWA010000458.1 GCA_020437725.1 Bacteroidota bacterium
TTTGTAGGCCACATTTCCATATTTTTCAATGTATGCCTTGTAGGCATTGGTAACAAAATAGGGGTCTACTTGCGAGCGATCGCCAGATGGGTAGTAGTGCGATTCATTTTCAACCACCCAGCGCATAAATGGCTTGTATCCTGAACCTTTGCCTTTGCCATGTTCGGCAAAATAGGCTTCGGCCGCTTCAACCACATCGTAAAAATTTACTTGTGGGTTGTTCATCATGTCTAAATATTCTTGACCTGTTGAAAATTGTGATAAACCAAAAATGGATAGGAGTGCGAGTAAATACTTCATGTAAAAATTGACTGAATACGAATTTGATTCAAACTGTTTGAACAACAACAACCAGTTTGGAGTAATTAAGTTGAAAATGAGCTACTCTGAAATATTGTAGCCAAATAGTTTTTGAATTTCTTGAGCGGTGTAGGTTTCTATAGAAAGAGCAAAAATCACTTCTTCTATTGGGGCATCATCTTTATCAGTATTAACTCTAGAAATTAGATCAACCACTGACAAGCCTTTAATAACCTGCCCAAAAATGGTATAGTCGCCATCTAATTTACTCAAGTTATAAGGTCCTTTGGGGTCGTCAACAATATAAAATTGGCAGGCATTGGTTTTTTTACCTGGGTTATCGTCTCTTCCGCCGCCAACGGCTCCAAAAACATGTTTTAAATCATCATGGAATTCGGGTTCTATAAACAGCGAAGTATCGGTAAAACCACCAGGTAAATCTGGACAACCGCCTTGAATTACAAAGTGGTTTATTACTCGATTAAAAGTGTGGTTGTCAAAATAGCCTTCTTCAATTAAGTTCAAAAACGCGTCTCTATGCAAAGGTGTTTTTAAATGAAGCCATAGCTGCATATCGCCCAAAGAGCTTTCGAGTTTTACTGTGCGCCACGCTATATCTACATTAATAGTGTCTGAATATTTATCACCGTCAACTGTCATTAAAAGCCAATAAGTGCCAGCAGTGTCAATGGTAATGCTGGGTGTTGTTTCGCCGGTTGACCATAAATAAGTGGCATCATCATGCCTATTACTTAGGGTAAGTGTGGTGCCATCAATTATGGTGGTGTCAGCGCCAAAAGAAAAGCTTTGGTCAGCCGCTTCAGGTTCTTGACAACTGGCTAAAAGGGCAAAAAGAAGGGTGGGAGTTAAGATTAATGACTTCATGCCGCGTAGAATCATTTCTGCGGTGGAAATTAAGGAAAAGCTTGAATGATAGTTAGCTTGCTCTTTTTTCAAAACCAGTTTTATTGTACTTAAAAAAGAATTCAATTTGAATAAGTTGAATACGAATGCCGAGCCTAATTTTACCTTATGATTTCCATATTTAGAAAATTGAGACGGCGATGGTTTGCAGATGGTCGTTTTTCGCGCTATTTATTATACGCCATGGGTGAAGTCTTTTTGGTTGTGGTAGGTATTTTAATTGCGGTTCAGATTAATAACTGGAATGAACAGAGAAAATTTGATAAAGAAACCTCAAGTATTTTAAGAAGGGTAGCGCAAGATTTAATACAAGACACAATGGAAGTTTCGATTTCTATTGAAGCATATTCTTTCAGAGAAGAATATTTTGCCAATGTGATAGATGAAAAAGTTGAACGTAGCGATTATACTTCTAATCCTATTTATCCAAGCCTTATTGTAACCATGGTTCCTTTTACCATAGATAAAATGGGTTACACTCAACTTCTAGAACATAAAAGCAACAGCGATGTAAATGTTGACAGTTTGGTTAATAAGGTTAGCTCTTTCTACAATGCATTTAATGTGGCAATTGATGAAAGCCTTCAAAGAATTGGCGACGATGTGTTTAATAATTTTAATTACTGGAAGGGCAATACTGATTGGTTTTGGTCTTTTATTGAAAACAAACCAATTGAATCTTGGTATAATTATGTTTTAAACGAAACTGATTATAAAAATCGCGTGGCATTTCATAAAACCTTGGTAATAGGTAACCATTTAGAGATTTTAAAACAGTTTAAGGCAGGTGCTACACAATTGCTAAACGATATTGAAAAGCGCATTAACTAATGTTTCTGGCTTTTATACAGAATTAGGTGTTGATGGCTAGGCTGTTGAAAGAATTTTATTTGTAATAGTTGCTTATTAGAAATTAATCATTTCATAAGGCCCTAATAATTCAATTAAAGATAAGTGAGGCTAGATTTCACAACCATCATTATCGCCATTGTTCTGAATAGGCTAAGAATTCTAAATTCGAGAAGGCCAGGTATTTACCTAGCTCAAAATATCCTTAAGTTTACTGCAACAACAATGAAAAATCGTAATGAAAAGAAAACTCCTACTACCAATCTCTTTTTTAGTCGTTTCCTGGTGCCAGGCACAATCGCTATCGCCGGTTGTGATAGGAACGGCTGGAAACACCGGCTCATCTGGCAGTGCTAGTCTATCTTGGACCATTGGCGAACCTGTTATTACCACTGAATCGGGCTCATCAAACACGCTTACTCAAGGGTTTCACCAATATTACAGTCCTGGTTTGGTTTCAATTGAATCTTATAATGATGAGAGCATTTCCATCTACCCAAATCCAACCAAAAACCAAGTGGTTATTTCAACTTCAACTAGCGAAATGAATGGCTGGACGGCCACTGTAATATCTGCATTAGGCGAAACAGTTTTAACCCAAAACTTAAATGGACAATCAACCCTGCT
>JAGQWA010000459.1 GCA_020437725.1 Bacteroidota bacterium
AACTTCTAACTCAAACCTTATTGAACGTTTGGTTAACCGTTTAGAAGAGCTTTTCTCTGAGAAAATCAGTGAGTTTACTGATGAGATTATTGATTTTGAATTTTAGGCTTTAGTGCTTAAAAGCAAAAGCCCTTGGCCGGTCTGGCTAAGGGCTTTTTATTATGATAAAACATACGGTGTACTCACTCTTTCCACTTTAATATTGTCTTATTATGAACAAAAAAGAAACAGGAAAACGAGTCATAAGGGCCAAATTTGATCCTAATTCAATCACAGTTTATCAGGCCTTCAGCGATTCAATTGCAAAACCCGCGATTCAAGCCCAGACGTTTGTCCACCCTTTTAAAATGGAACGGATGACCTGGATTAAACCATCTTTTTTGTGGATGATGTACAGAAGCGGATGGGCCACCAAAGAAAACCAAGAGCGTATTCTGGCAATTCGGATCAAACGTGAAGGATTTGAATGGGCGCTTAGACATTCTTGTCTATCTCACTTTGACCAAGCAGTTCATGTCAGTAAGGAAGAATGGAGAAATAGTCTTTTAAAATCGCCGACAAGGATTCAATGGGATCCAGAAAAGGATATTCATCTTAGACCCTTGTCTTATCGTTCCATTCAGATTGGACTCTCTGGAACTGCCGTTCATAAATATATTTCCGAATGGATTCTATCAATTAAGGATATAACCAATATATCTCTCAGCATCCGAGAGTGTATTGCTTCCAACGAAATCGATAGAGCTTATTCGCTAATGCCTTTTGAAAGGCATTATCCGCTATCGAATTCTGTAGCATCTACAATTGGGGCTTATTAGCGACTGTATCAAGATGAAAGGACGCATTTTCTCTGATTATTGGGTCGTCAAATTCCTTTAGAAGTTTGAGCTTTTCAATTGCCTCAGGAGTCTCAATTGAACTTAACGCCCACATGCATTTTTTTGCCAATGCCCTCATATCATCATAATCTGGAATATTGATCGCCACTTCGTATAATTTACCGACACTAAGCGGATCTTTGATAAGCTCCAGAATACCAACAACATCTTCTTCAGACTTATGCCAGTTCTCTTTTAAAAGCCTCAATAATAATCTTGTGAAATCTCTATCCGCGCCATCATTATAAATAATTGACAACACACTTGCCAATTCTTCTGAATTTCTGGTATTAATTACCTTTTCAAGTAATGCAAGAGTTTCTGATTTAAAACGCATGTGACGACCCTTGGGGAATGTATCCCAATAATCATCAAAGTAGTCGGTTCTTTGAAGTAAACCTTTATAAAAATTCCAGAAATCAAACATCACTTTATGGCTTTAAAACTATTAATCCAAGGGTTAAATAACTGAGTATTATTTTGTATTCCCAAATTCATTGCACCCTGCTCAGACTTCCAAAGCAAGTTTCCTCGAGCAGCCCATCCGCTACTACCGGCTGCAGTTCTGTGCATGACGCCAACACTGTTAAAATAGTTCATTGCACCTGGTTTCATTGTGAACTCAACAAGTATATCATATCCTGGCTTGGATAGATAGCCTTGTGAATAAGCCTTACTTGACGACACGAATAGTTCCGTATTTGTCATATAATTTAATCCATTGGTACTTTTCAGTGCGCTATATTCTGCTCTTCCCATAGCCCTGTAGAAAGTGCTACTACCCATAGTAGCTTGTTTGTACGCATTGTTCGCCAGAGTGCGATAAGTATGAACGCTCAATTGCTGATTCAAGGTAGATCTCAACCCGATGCCAACGGTTGGAGTTAGTGCGGTCCGAGCCCCAAAAATGGAATACAACGAGTTGCTAGATGACATCATCTGTAAGCTTGACGCAATCGATGCAAAAGTTAAGGAGTAGTCAACTATAGTTGATGACATATAAATGGTTTCATCAACAAATGGATCCCTATAGTTCTCAGGAATGTAGTAGTGACCGCCTTTGACAAGTGGAAAATAGGCTCCCATTTTTTCTTGTCGAATCATATTCCTAGTAATTGGGTTCCCTGGCCGTGCCAATAGATAATCTCGTATTTCCAACCCTCTGGGGCCATAAACTACATAGGCATTAATCTTGGCTGGTACTTGTTGCTGATGTCTTGGAGTGCCCGGAGCTTCAATTGCGGCACCTTCTAATTGAACAGGCTTTTCTTTTGTGCCACAGCCATCGCAACTCTCAAATCCTTTTGTATCACCTTCACCTTCTTCTTGCTCTTCATTTGCCGGCTCCCCTTCTAGGCCGAATGGATCAGAAAAGTAAACCGGGTTATTATTAAAAGTAGAATAACCACTTTGCCATTCATAACCGAGTGGGTCTAAATTCCATCTTCTGCCCAATCTGGTATCGTATTGCCAGTAATCTGCTGTGGTACTATTTCCGGCTCCGTACACTTCATCATCCCGTTCGTGTCCATTAAACCCATATCTATAATCTCCAGTACCCGTAGAATCAGCTTGATATACTCTGTTTGGCAACAACATACCAAATGGATAATAGTCTTGGGCATTGATTATATCAGCATCCCACAAGGCAATGAATACAGAGTCTCCAGCTACGCAACCCGTATCAACATCATGTATGGTGCGACGGTCTAATATGGTGGCTAAAACGTTACCCAAGTGGTTGCTTAACTTCCCGAATACCTGTCTCTAAGTTTCGGGATTTTAAACGCTAATATAGCTTTTATTATGGATGCTTGGGCT
>JAGQWA010000045.1 GCA_020437725.1 Bacteroidota bacterium
AATCGTAGAGTATTCGCCCCAATTTAACAGTGTCTTGTCTGCCAATTTTGAGCTCTTCAATTACAAAAACCAAGGTGTCAAAATAACCATATGGGAACCGCTGTTTTTCCCATTTATTTAATTCCTGAATAGGTGGTTGGTTTACTTCTGGGCATGGAATATCATCGCCATCACAGGCGCCAATGAGCAATGCCATTGCGAACGACAATGATAAAAGAATAGTTACTCTCATAGTTGAAGAATTTTGGTGATTAGTATGCTTCTAATAAGTACCATTTTTTCTGTATTTCTTTATCATGAATAAAAACAAAACCATTCAGGAATGAATAATAGTAGTTCCTGCGACTTAAATCGCCATGTTTTTCTGAAGCCTTGTACACATTTTCGTATACCTTATTTTTGATTATTACAGTATCATCTTGATTTAGATTGTCGTTCTTTTCGCCGTAGTGATCATTCAATACGTTATGACTAAATCCTGTGGAGTACTCATCCCATTCAACGGAAATTCCGTAATAATCCATGTCGTTTTTAAAAGTTAACCGATCCTTATAATCAGTACCGTATATGGCCAAATACTCTTGGGTTCTCCTTTCATAGGCTTTTTTGCAAGCAGTTTCCACATTTACAGAATCACCATGATTCACAACAGAAGAATCGTAGAGTATTCGCCCCAATTTGACGGTGTCTTGTCTGCCAATTTTGGGCTATTAAATTAAAAAAACCAAGGTGTCAAAATAACCATATGGGAACCGCTGTTTTTCCCATTTATTTAATTCCTGAATAGGTGGTTGGTTTACTTCTGGGCATGGGATGTCATCGCCATCACAGGCACCAATAAGCAATGCCATTGCGACCGACAATGATAAAAGACCAGTTACTCTCAAATTATTAAGGTTTTGGCTTTGGTCATTGTCAGGATTATACCAAGAGCCCTGATTTCGATAAAAGGTGGTAACCGGATGTTGAAACTCGGGTCGGCCATTCAATACTTCTTCATTCAAACCCTTGTCTCTAGTATCCCAGCCTGCGATTTTTTCAGCATTGCATCTACAATGCTTTTGTGAAATGGCTGTTAATGGAAGTATTGTCAAGAGAATTATTTTAATTAATTTCATAGACATTTATTTAATTAAGGTAAACAATTCATTATGACAAGTGTCATACATTTCGAGAAATCCAAACTTATGAGAATACCATAGTCGTGATCCAGGTTCTTCACAGTTAAAGGCATCTAGGCCCTTGTATACATTGAAATAATGTTTGCCATTTAGCTCAACACTTGATATGATTTCTCCAAAGACAATTTGATCATTATAGTATACTCCAGTATATGCCCTGAAGTCTGGATTTTTTAGGCTTTCGTGGCTGAAGGGGCTGTTCAGATCACGTGCCTCCCAGCTAAATGATCCATTGACCCTATAGATAGTTAGCTTCTTGAAAATTGGGCCTTCTGATTTGTAAAGAAGTCTTTGGACTTCTTGGTAGTCAATGAAACAACGTTCGGCGCTTGTGGTGTCAATATCCCAGTTCACATAGTCAACCAACTCAAAAACCATGGTGTCATTTTCTATTGTGTCATTACTGTACAGATAGGTCAGCCTTTTTGAAGTATGGTTATACGGAAATAAACTGTCATACTTGTTATCCAGCCTTGTTTCTTGAATATAGGGTTCATCGCAAGGATGACCAGAATTATCAGGTTGGCAGCAATTGAGCAGTACCACAGCCATGAGCAAGAAAAAAAAGAGTTGGTTGTTGCGCACTGTTTTCATTGGCTATGATTTTATTGAAGTGAAGGGTTCATTTTTTGCAATTGCACCAAATTTATAAAATTCTATACTCTTCAATTTTACATTTTGATACTTGTCAGGGTTATACCAAGAACCCTGATTTCTATAAAAGGTGGTAACTGGATGTTGAAAATTGGGTTGGCCATTCAATATTTCATGATTCAAACCCTTGTCTCTAGTATTCCAGCCTGCGATCTAATTTGCAACACATTTACAATGCTTTTGCCCGATGGATGTTAAAGGGCAAATCGCTAACAAAATAAATTTAAGTAACCTCATGATTTAGTCTTTAACTAAAGTGAATCGTTCATTTTTACAGGCATCGTATACTTCGAGAAAGCCGAATGTTCGTGAGTAATCCAGGTTCGACCCAAGTGTATCGCACTTAAACCATTTTAATCCATGGTATACATTCGTATAACGGGTATTGTTGACGTTGATTTCATCAACTATCCTTCCAGCTATATCATTTGTATCATAAAATACGGAAACCCAGACCATAAAATCTGAGTTTTTTAAATCTTCATAACTAAAAGATTCACCTCTTTCCCTTGTTTCCCATTTGAAACTGGCTCCTCCATCCCTGAAAATTGTCAGTCGTTTAAATACTGAGCTTGTAGATTTATAAAACAATCGCTGAACTTCTTGGTGGTCAATGAAACAACGTTCAGCACTCGTGGTATCGATATCCCAGTTCACATAGTCAACCAACTCAAATACCATAGTGTCGTTGGTAAGAAAAATTCTGTTTCCGTTCGTCTTCATCGCTAGAGCCTTATGATACAACCGAACCTACAGCCAATGAATGAAGTTTTGAATACACTGAGTAGGGAATTGTTGCCTCATTCTGTGGGTTGCTTGGGTTACCCAATACAATTAAGTTAGAAAGTCTTTGCCTAAACGTGTCAAATGAAAACTCTAAGTTACCATTGTACTTAATCGAACCATTTTTATCTGGTCGATAAAACGTCGTGTATGGATATTGATCCTTATCTATTCGATGTGTAAAAAGCCCTTTTTCATCTGGATCAGCAGGACATTGCGAATAAGTAAAAACTGCATATAATAGGCCAAGAAATGTGACTATTCCGCGTATAACAAATACCATTTTTTGTTTAATTGATGATCGTGAAGAAATACAAATCCTATTGGATGACTATAGCAAAACGATGTCAGATTATTGGTGCCACCTGGCCCTCTTTGAGTATCACACAGGCAGTTGCTATAAAATATGTTCTCAATCAAATGGATAGTGTCATTGCTATGTTTTTCGTCCCATAAAAACTATCAAGCGCCCAATGTCCTGTTCCACTATAATCTTGGCTCCAATGAGCTGTAATTTCTGGGCGGTCAGCCGAATTCCTAAACGCAATTTTTTCATTTCCTTCAATTGAAAACTTAGCCTCATATCTTATGAAACGGTCTGTATAAGCCTTAGGGCATCCGTCATCCTTATTAAAATCATCACCATAGTTAACTGTAGTGGAGTCATAACTATCCCTATACAGCGTTACGGTATCAATGCGTCCGGGTTCTTCAATTCTAAACACCAGCTTGTAGTATTTTGAATATGGGAATCGCTCTTTTTGCCATTTGGTGAGTTCAACAATTTCTGGCTGTTCTATTTCAGGGCATGGTTTGTCGCAGTTGCATAGTTGAGTGATTAGAACCAATAACAGGAGTGAAGGAATAAAACGAAATCTGTCTAACATATTTTTCATTTCAACCCTTTAAATGTAATCATCATTCAATGGGGTTATGAATATTTCGCATTCTAATAAGTGAATGCGATGCGATATTAAGGAAATGGTTTTTAGAATTTCTCACCCCAATGGGTGATTTTTTAATTTTTTTTCTACCTCAAAAAGGGTAGATGATGACCTATTCTTTTGGAGAAGATTCTTGAGTTTTTCCCAAAAGGTGTTTGATATTTTTCCCCCTTGGACTACATTAAAAATAGAGCAACCAAGCGTAAGCGAAGTTGCTCTTTTTGTTTTAGGATATGTTGAATTCAAGCTAAAGTCATTTGCCAATCCCAACTAACTCTTTTAATCTTGCTCGCCACTTTTGCTCAATTCTATTTTATGTTGAGTCTCACTGAATTCCACCAACTCGTAAACCTTCCTTTAAAATGGATTGATGGAAAAACTGAGTTTATGAAACTGGGTGTTTTAACCAACGACTTAGTTTTTAAAGTGCAGCAAACCAGCCCGTGGATGTTTAGGGTGCATTTGCCTTCTGAGCCTAATAGAAAACTACGTGCGCCAAGTTTAGAAATGGCAATTGATGGCACTACTGAATATGTGCTAGACCACTGGCAAGCCATTTGGCAGTTTCAGTTGGAAAAGCAAAAAATCAATCCTTCAATAACCAACTACGCATTAACCATTGCCCAAATTGAAGAATTAATGGCGCTTACTGATACCCATGTAGAGCAAGCTTTTGTTTTGAAGAAGAATGGAGAAGTTTAGATGTCAATCCATCCTTAAAATCTCTTCAACAGAATTTCTCACTGTTTCAAGTTCTTTAATTGGGATAACTCCTAATTTCTTCTCAAGTCTATCTTTTGAAATAGACCTTAAATGAAGTGTGAGCACTTCAGATATTTTACTTAAACCGTTTTCTGACGTGGGTTTCAATACAAAATCACCTTTATAGTTTTTTATTTTAGTGGTAAGCGGGCAAACCCAAACTACCGGACTGTATTTATTTAACAAGTTACCGCTAACAATAAGTACAGGTCTTTTTCTAGCTTGTTCACTCCCTTTTATAGGGTTTAAGTTTACGATCCAGATTTCACCCTTTTTCAATCTTCCAAATCATTTAGATATTCTGCCATTCCTTCTTCTGCAACTGAAAGTACATCATAATCATCAGCCATTTGTTGGTATGACTTTATGTACTCAGCTCGAGTTATTTGATTAAGAAAAAGGCGCAATGCTTTCTCAATTAGCTTGTTTTTAGGAAGTGAAAGGCTTTTCGCCTTATCATTCAATTCATTTAGTAAATCATCTGGAAGACTGGAAGTGAATGTAGCCATTTGAATAATGTATTTACGAAATGTAAATATAGGGTCTATTTATTCTTTTTGCGAAACCAGCTCTCAATAACTTTCCCTGAATCGTTAAAGAGCATGTAGCTTAGTGTATCACCTAACTTGCTAAATTTAAGGGATTTGCCTATGGGTGTATCGTTGCGATAATGCCATTCATGCAAAGGTTCTCCGGTATCGTAATACATCATAAAGCATCCTTGGGCAAGACCTTTTTCACAATAATATTCGTAAGAAAGCTGACCGTTTTCATACCAACCTAACTCTTGGCCATTCGATAGGCCGTTAATCATAGTTTTCAAGAATGATTTGACTCCATTTTCGTAATATCCAATTACTTCGCCATTGAGAATATCGTTTTGATAATGTGAGAGTTTTTTCAATTGACCATTTTGGAAATAGGTTTTGTATTCACCATTTAGAACGCTGTCTTTATTGGTTGTAAATTCTTCAAAAAGCACTCCAATCGAGTCATAATGAAAATAAGTTGTTTGACTTTTACACTCTGTTTTTTCTAACTCAATAATTCCTGATTCATATTTTGAAACTGTGGTTTTAGTGCAACACGAATTGAGAACGATGAGTGAAAATGAGAACATAAGTAACAAGAAATGTTCTTTCATAATCGCAATCTTAATTCAAGAAAACAAATCCTTTTTTATTCCTTCCAAATTAGCGCCATCTACAAAGGCTGGTGCTTCTGAAACGCCATAGTTAAAAGGCGCAAGTGTTTTCTCAGTTCCGGCCAAGTTGCGAGCAGCTTTTTGCAGAGGATTAATCACGGTATAGGCTTCCATGTCTTCTGCAGGATAGGCATTCAGCATACCTAATCTGTCGGTTGCTTTTAAGCTTGTATCGAGCCAGGTTTTTACTTCTTCTGGTGTTAAAATGGCTGGCATTCTAAGGTCCGGACTGCCTTGCGGAAGGTTGTGAATCTTGCCAACAAGTTCGTTGGCTGGAATGGTTAAAACCGTAAAACCTAAGATTTTTTCAGATGATCCAAACGGTTGATATTCAGTGCAAAATCCTGCTAATGGAAACATCTGCTTGTCTTTCAAATAATGAAAATATCTGTACTTGGTTTTGCCAACTGTATGCCATTCAAAAAAGCCATCAACTAACAAAACAATTGGTGTATTCACCATGGGTGAAAACATGCTTCGCTTCTTCTCTTTTAGTTTGGTAAGAAGGTCGTCTCCACGGCAATTGGGACTGCGGCTTATCCAAATTTTGGCATCTTTTTCTGTATTTGCAAAAGGTGGTTCAAATCCCCATTGCATGCTGGTAATTTCATTGGGTGAATTATGAGCAATTACCGGCAAATGTGGTTTGGTAAACGCGCTAATGCTGGTTTTTATGCACCATACTGAATTATCATAGCTCAGGTTGCCGTAGCGTTTTTCAAGCTTGTCGAGTTTTCTAGAGAAAGCGGCAATATCGTAGCACATGGGGTTATTTTGTGTGCAGAATAACGGTATCTAATTTAAGCCTGGTTTTGAGCCAAGCAGTCATTCTATTAATTTCTGAATCCTTAATGGGTTTTTTATATTGTATGTAGGCGTGGCAAATCGTGTCGCCTGTGTTTGTAGCCATGTTGCCAATACTTAGTTTTTCTAGTTCAGGATAATGAATAAGCATCTCATTTTCAAGATCTTGAATTGGAAAATTTACGGTTTTTAATTTTTGTTGAAGCAATGCATTTTCTAGCGTCCTTATGCGTTCTTCTTTCGATTTTAGTGCTTCTTCATTTTTTGAATATAATTCTTCTAACATTTCAAATTTCATGTTTTGAGAAAGCTGTTTTTCAAATTCTTTTAAGTTTTCAGTAGCCGAATTGTCTTCGTAGCCTTGGTGAATTCTCAAATAACTTTCGCCTAAACCATAAGCTTGCATTTTAGATTTTATATTTTCTATTACATCTTTAGACAGTGGTTTACCATATAGGGTAACATCAACAATATTGCTATCGTCAGCATGCAAAAACTCTTGCCCAATTACACGTGTATCTTTAAAGTTGAATTCAGTTTTAATAAATTTTCGGGCATTTTGATCGTAGAATGTTTCTCTAACTAATTTGTATGCCAACCAAACACTAGGAATCATTGTTGCTAAAACAAACACGGTTATGTAAGAGCTCATGCGCTTTTCTACTAATGGGTTCTCAAACTTTTTTCTTTGAAACTTGAGCATTCTTACCACCAAAAAGGCGGCCAAACTTATAAATACACCATTTATAAAAAAAAGGTAAAACGCTCCCAAAAAGTAGTACCAATTTCCGTTTGCGAGGCCATAACCAGCCGTGCAAAGCGGTGGCATTAAAGCAGTTGCAATAGCAACACCAGGAATTGCATTTGATTTTTCTTTTCTCGATCCTGCTATAATTCCAGCAAGTCCGCCAAAAAAAGCAATTAGAACATCCCATATAGTAGGGGTGGTTCTTGCCAACAGTTCGCTCTGTGCTTCGTGCAAGGGTGTAATAGCAAAATATAAGGCCGAGGTAATTATACTAGCCAAGGCCGCTGTAACTAAGTTTCTTATGGCTTTTTTAATGAGTTCAAGATCGTTTATTCCAGCGCCCATGCCAATGCCCATAATAGGGCCCATTAATGGCGAAATAAGCATGGCGCCAATAACTACTGCCGTTGAGTTAACATTAAGGCCAATGGATGCAATAAGAATGGCAAATACAAGAATCCATAGATTAGTTCCTCGAAATACCACACCTTTTTTTATTTCGGCAATGGTGGTTTCTTCGGCTTCTTTATCATCATCTAAATTGAATTTAGACTTTAGATAAATTTTGCCGGCGCTAATAATTTGCAGTAGTGGTCTTTCCATAAACTTTGTTGGCAATTACAATAAAATAGGTGCAATCTAGTAACCCGCAAGCATCGTCCAGAAATTAATTAAGAATTAATCTTTAGTTTATGAACAGGAGCCTACATTTGTAAGTAATTACTTACAAAATGACTGCTAGAAAAGAACGCATCCTAAAGTCATCATTAGAACTGTTTACAGAAAATGGTTTTCATGGCACTTCTACTTATGGAATTTCGCAACATGCCGAAGTATCTGAAGGGCTCATTTTTAGGCATTTTAGAAACAAAGAAGGCTTGGGAAAAGCCATGGTTGAGTACGCCAATGAGCAGTTATCTATGCTTTACGAGCCTATTTTGAGAGAAGTTGATGCTGTAATAGTGGTTAGAAAATCGCTTGAGTTTCCATTTAATTTACCACAAGCGTTATTGCCATATTTAAAATTAAGAACCAAATTAGAATGGGAGCTTAATTTAGAAAATACCGATCATTTTGCGCCGCTAAGAAATGCCCTAATTAATGCATTTACCACGCTTGGTTATTACCAGCCTGTTCAAGAAGCAAGGGTAGTAGAAATGCTAATTGAAGGCACTTTGGCCGAAGTGTTAAAAGATAAATTAGCTGATGCAGATGTGCTTTTAGCCTACTTCAAAACCAAATATGCGTTGTAGGTTTCGGCAGTAATGTCTAAATCGTTTGTATTAAAATTTTTGCTCATTATTATTGGCCTTTCTCAAATAACAGGAGTAAAATGCTATGCCCAAAATAATGAGTTGTATGCCTTGGTAGAGTTGGTGCTTGAAAATAGCCAATTGAAAAATGAAACGGCTGGGTATTCAGTTGCACTTGTAAAAAATGGCCATATTGTTTACGCAAGTGGTTTTGGTTTGGCTAATTCAAACCTACAAGTACTGGCCACAGATAGCACAGAATATAGAATTGCCAGCATTTCAAAAACCATAACAGCAACTATTGCTATGCGGTTATGGCAGAAAGGGAAAATTGACCTAGAGCAATCTGTTCACCATTTACTGCCTGAATATAGGCTTAAAGAAAAAGGTGCCATTACGCCGCACCATTTGCTTTGCCACCAAAGTGGAATGTTGCATTATTCAGGCAATGAAGAAACTGATTGTTACCATCCTTACAGTGAATTGGAATTGCTCAAATACTCTGTTTCAAAGAAAACAAACTACAACCCCATTAGCGCACTTTCAATTTTTGAACAACAGCCTTTGTGCTTTGAGCCTGGTTTTGGATACAACTACACCACTTGGGGTTACTGTCTTCTTGGTGCCTACCTTCAACGCACTCAGCATAAAACCTATAATGCTTTGATTATAGATGAAGTAACTGCCCCGCTTGAAATGATGAATTTACGCATTGCACTGCCAGTTAATTCTAAATCTCAATTAGCTGCCCTACACAAAAGGGTAAAAGATTCTGTTTGCCAAGCAATTGGCAAAGGGCCCGAGTTTGAAAACATCTCCTACAAAGCCGCAGGCGGTGGAATTACTGCTAATGTTTACGACTTAGGCAAATTCATTATTGGGCTCACGTCTTCTAACTATTTGGCTGATTCTACTTTTCAGCTTATGGCAACACCTAAATCAACCAGCCAAAATAAGCCTACTGGTTATGGCTATGGTTTAGGAGTGGAATACCAACTTAACGATACAATTTATAGCCACACGGGCTCGTAATTGGGAGCTTCAAGTATTATCTACTTTTCAAAATCAACCAGAAGTGGAGTGATAATACTCTGTAACACCCAAGGTGTAAACTTGTACAATCTGGCATCTGAACTGAATTGTGTGGTTCAACAAACCCATTGCGAGCCACTCAAATTATCGAGAGGAAATAACGCCATTCAGTACAATCTTTTAGGGCAACCAATTAAGCTAAATGCGCCTATTTCTTGCATAGAGAGAAACGTTTCATTAGGTTCAGTTGAGAGGAAGCTTTATTTAAATAATTAACCATTATAACCAGAAAAGCTCACCAATGGTAGCGAGCTCTTCTGAATTTCGTAGGTAGTTTGGTTGGGTTTTCTGAATCGAAATCTAAAATTCTTAGAATTTTTTAAGCAATCAAAATGGGTTTTCTAAGATAAGTGTGCACATTTTACAGATAAGTGTGTAAGGTGAACCACAATTTGCTTAACAATAATTAAATGCCAGTTGCGTTTCAGTTTTCATAGCAGGCAGCTATACCTCCTAACATTTAGAATTTTTTTAATCCTGTTGTGCAGATAGAGAAGGAGAAAAACGCTTAGTGCCATTGAGGCTTGTGTGCAAACTACGTTTTTTCAAACTCTTAAATATCACAACTTTATGGCAGGTTCTAAAGAAACCACGCGCCAAAAAATGATTGGAATGATGTACTTAGTACTCACCGCATTATTGGCACTTAATGTATCTAAAGAAGTATTAGAAGCATTTAACCGCATAACCCGCGGCATTGATCAAACCATGCAAACAACCAGTGCTAAAAACCAAGCATTGTTACAAGAATTCGAAGATCGAGTTGGTAACAGTGGCGGCGACTCATTGGCAAATATTTGCTATCAAAAACTGCAAGCCGCTTTGGCTAAAACCAGTCAGTTGAATGCTTTCATCGAAAAAATTAAAGAAGAAGCAGTTGAAGCCGAAAACTCGCAAGAGTATAGTAGCAACGAACAAACTTCATTTCTAGGCTCGGGAATGACCGTTTTGGTTGAGCAAGACAATGTTGACATTGCCAGTAGAATGCTGGCCGATGCAAATCATCCTAAATACCGGTATGGCGTTAAGCTAAAAGAAATGATTAATGGTGCAAAGGCAGACATTATTTCACTGTTTAAAGACCTACCAGAAATGGACGATAAACAATTAGAAACCCTTGCAAACGCAATAACACTAGAAGCACTTGACGATCCTGAAAACTCGGATGTTGACAAAAGAGCCTGGGAGTATTCAACCTTTAATAATGTGCCACTTGGAGCGGCTTTGGCTGTACTAACTAAAATTCAAAACGACATTAAAAACACTGAATCTGAAGTAATTAATAGATTATATGGACAAATATCTGGTAAGCAGCCGCCAATTAAAGGCTTGCAGGCCATGGTTACGCCTAGAAGTTCAGCAGTTGCAGTTGGCGAAAAGTTTGAAGCCGATATTTTTATGGGTGCCAAAGTGGGTTCTATTCTTCCAGAAATTGAAGTTGATGGGCAAAAAGTGCCATTAACAGGTTCAATTGGAAAGTTTGAAGCAGAAACCACACAACCTGGAACGTTTGAGAAAGACGTAACCATCCATTTTAAAAATGCCGAAACAGGAAAAGTAGAAAAGTACACCACAAAGCTTAGCTATGATGTTTTTACAACCAGCGCCATAGTATCTGCCGATGCCATGAACGTGCTTTACGTGGGTTTAGAAAACCCTATTTCGGTTTCGGTGCCAGGCTATGAACCAGAAAAAGTGAATGCAGTGCTTAGTCCTGCAGGTATTGGAACTTTAAGAAAAGTTGGTAACGGTAAATATGTTGCAAAAATTACCAATAGAAGTGCTTCTGGGGCAAGGGTTTTGGTTACGGTTCAAAACGCTGATGGATCCACCAAACAGCTTCCACCCACAAATTTTAGAATGAAAAAAGTGCCTGCACCTTACGGCAATATTTTGAACAAAACAGGGGGAGAAATTTCAGCGTCGGCTCTACCATTTGTTGCCACTGTAAATTCTACTCTTGATGTAAATTTTCCATTTCAGGGGGTTGGATACACAGTTATTTCGTATGATTTTATTTATCAGGTAAAACAAGGCGGTAGAGTAATTAAAAATTCAGCTTCGAGCAAGGCCATACATCCAGATTTAAAAGCGGCATTTCAAAATGCTAAACGGGGCGATACCTTTATAATAAATAATATAGTAGCTAGGCTAAATGGCAGTTCTGAAACTAGCAATTTGCCTGGGGCACTAGTTTTTACGGTAATCTAGGGTTACCTTTTTTCAATTCGTTCATTAATCATAAAAGCCCTTATATCATGAAGAAAATAACCTTATTTGCCCTAATTGCATTTTGTGGTTGGAAAACTACACAAGCACAAAACAGTTTCATTAATATTTCTGACACTACTTTTTGGTACGAAGATTTTGAATATGTACCTTCTGTAGAAGATATCTGGACACAAGGCATGACTTACGAACGCCTTATGATTAATGAGCGAAAACCTGTTCCACAAGTTCCACTTCGCGAAGCCGATGTAATGTGGGCAAGCCGAGTAGAGCGAATGATGGATACACGCGAAAAGCAGAACCTTTCTTGCAGATGGCCCAAAAACGACTTAGCATCAGTAATCTTTAAAGCCGCCGAAATGGGCTACATAACCCCTTATAGAAACGATAGTTTTTCGAGTTCTTACAGAAGAGATACACTTAGAGAAATGCTCGGCACTAAAATTATTACTCAAATAGAAGACACTGTTTACGGTGGCTGGATTCCTTGCACGGTGGTAGAACCCATTGCAATGGAAGACATTTCGAGATGGAAGATTATTGAAGAATGGATTTTTGATAAACAGTCGGGCCAGTTAAAACCACTAATTGTGGGCATAGCGCCAATGTATAATTTAGTAGTTGAAGGCCAAATGATTGGCGAGTTTCCGGCCTTTTATGTTAATTGGAAAGAAGCCAAGCAAGTGCTAATTCGCGAAGAAATGTTTAACAAACAAAATGACGGTGCAAGGCTTTCATATTATGATTTTTTTCAGCTACGGTTGTTTTCGAGCTACATAACCAAAGTGCCTAATGTTTTTGACGAAGACATAGCCAATTATGAAGAGTTTAGAGATAATCCGCTAGGTGCGCAAATAGAAGATCAAAAACAAAAGCGTAGAATAATGGAGTGGGAGAGCGACCTATGGCAATATTAGTGGCAGGCTTTATGTGTTGACCCAAAGCCCTAATACTTAATGGTATTGGGGCTTTGTTATTTAATAAGGATTAATTTCGATTCGATATTCGATAATAGCTCTAATTAATTTTAAGCTGACACAACCGCTCATAAACATCTATAATTTCAGGTGATAGCTCATCAGAATTGTCATTCAGCTTGAATCCATCCGTTTTTTGAATTTGAAACTCAAGTCCAGTTTTTTCTTTTATTACTTCTAAAGTTTGCTTTGGATTAGATGCAAAACCTTCTTGACTCACAAAATGCACTCTTTCATGCTGTGCGAATTGCAGGGAGTAGGAGTAATAGTTGAACCATGAACTTTTATAGTTTCTTGCTGGTGTTTGTTCAGTAAACTGAAAAGGTCGCCACTTATTACCAAACTCATGGTGTGCCAAAGCTTCCATATAAAAGTCAACAAACTCATTCTCATCTTGTTGCTCTTTGAACTTTGAATTTTGACTTTCCAACGATTTAATATGAGCCGCCGGATGTCTGAAAAGTATTACAACCTGAAGTTGGTTATCGTGTTGTAGCAAAGACTTGAGTCTAAGAATGGAATTGTTGTTTTTGGCCAGATAGTATTTGTCGCCTACAAGAATTAATTGAAGGTATTTCTGGTATTCATTCCAAACCTTTATTGGAATTTCATGTGTATTTAAAGTGTCTATATTGATGTATGACTTTCCTAAATAGGTCTTCCAAAAAAACTCTTCAAGCGCTTCAACTGATTCTAAACTATGCTCAATGCCATCAGCATGGCTGCGCTCAAAACTTACCGATTGGCCTCTATTCACCTTTACCCAAAAATTGGGCATTAATACAAACGGCATGTTTCGGTAATATAGCGATGAGAAAGCTTCTGTTTTATAAAGTAAAGATGTGAGTGCCGTGGTTCCGCTTCTAGCCAAACCTGTTATCAAAAGTGATTTTGGATATGGTTTCTTCAATTTCACCTTGAACAGCATTTTTTCTATTGCAAAGCTCATTTTTGGAATAGATGAGCTGCTTAGATAAACGTAGTGCAACAATTCATCGAGAGCTGTATAAGTGCCTGGTTTGGGTTGCCATTTTTTGCGGAAAATGAAAAAAGGCAACATTCCGCCAATAAACATAGAAATTATTGGAATTGGCTCAAATAGGTAGCTTTCTACATTTTTGGTTCTCTTAAAAAGCGTTTCAACACCATAGCTTATTCCTAATGCCCAAAATCCGAAAATGATGGCCATTAAAACTACGAAAATGAAATAGTGTTTAAGCAGTACAAGCACTTTGTTTTGAAGCAGTTTTTGCTTCTCAAGGTCTGAAAGGGTTTTATTGGCAAATACTGCAAATGCTCTTCCAGTATTCTTGGTAAATAGGCCAATATGTTTTAAAACTGGAAGCCAGAAAAAAAGGCAAACACATAAAAATGTAAAGGTTGCCGCAAATAATTCTGTAAGATAAATGGCCAGTTATTTTATGAGTTTTTGCCAAAAAGCCGCTTAAAAATGCGCTTAATGGGATACCAAAATAACACCAAAA
>JAGQWA010000460.1 GCA_020437725.1 Bacteroidota bacterium
AAATCCAACTCGACAATATTTTTCTCGACTGCATATAAGTTGCCAGTAAGGCAAAAATGGTAGTAAATGAATCAAAATAGGGCAAAGAAGCATCGGGTCTTAACTCGGTTAGCTCATACCCTAATAAAATGCTGAGTGCTGCACTTAATAGCACCGCCCAAATATGATAACGCCGTTTCCATTCAAGTATTTGAAGCTTGTGGTTTTCTAACTTTTTACCAAAACTCCAATGCCACCAACCATATAAACCTGCCAAAACATAAAAGCCATATAAATAGGCTTCCATAAACAGTTTAGCATCCAGAAAAATATAAACGAACAAGGCAGAACTGGCAATTCCAAACGGCCAAGCCAATGCCTTTTCTTTTAACAATAGCCATAGAAAAATTAAAGCAAAAGCTGTGGCCGGAAGCTCAGCCCAATGACTCATTTCCAGAAAACGGAGAACGCTATCCATTTTCAACTGACGATTTTATAATTCCTGATAGCTTTAAAAACCAAACCAATAAGCCCAATGAACCGACAGCAGCTGCAATGCCATAAAAGCTTATAGACGTTAATTCATTGCCCACATAAAATCCTAGAACAATAGCACCTAGGCGCGATACAAGGAATAAAATGTTTACTACAAAGAACTGTTTTAGCTTTCCATGAATGTTCACCAAACCGCTTAAGGGAGAAACAACAACGGCTAATATGGCAAAAGGCGCCAACCATTTAACAATTTGCCCAGATTCTGCCCATTTTTCACCCAAAAGCTCAGTAAATAACCATGGACCGAATAGCGCCAATAAAAAGGTTGGAATGGCCGCCATAACCACCAATACACCAATGGCAGAAATTGTCTCTTTTCGAACCATATTTTTTCCGTCTTGAGCCGCCTGGGCTACTCGCTGATAATAAACTTGCGGCACCACCTGTAATATAAAACGCATTGGCAGCTGTAAAATCTGATTGGCCATTGAAAAAAGCCCTGCCACTGCAGTTCCATAAAAACTGCTTAAAAGCGGCACTACCATTTCTCTTGATGCATAATTGGTAAGACTTGAACCCAGGTGATAAGTTGGATACTGCTGAAACTGTTTGGCCTGTGCCTTTAATTCAGCATTGGAAATGGGTAACTCAAGCATATTTCTATTTTTAGAAAAGAAGTAAATAAGGGCTACCAGTTTAACCGCCTGCGAAACCACAATGGCCATGAAAATCTGGTTAACATTCAACTCTTCATTACCTGCAAAAAGCGAAACTATTGCGAATGCGGCACCATATACAAACAGAGAGAATGACAGTTGTTTATAGCGCTCTTTTTTGCTTAAAAAATGACTTAAAAGCACCATGGCTCCTTCTGCCAGTATTGATAAAGGGAGAATTTTGCCCCAAAAAATAAATGCTGGTGCATTAAGCCAGCCACTTAAGAATGGACTCATTAAAATGCCAACTGGAATAATTAAGACAGCAGAAAAAAGCAAAACGCTAAAACAGAGTTTTATGTGAATAGCCACGCTTCTCTCAGTATTGTTGAGCATTAAAGCCAAATCGTAACCACCCATTACTAAAATGGCTCCCATAAACATAATTGCTGTGTAATTACGCACTTGTCCAATAGCATCTGGGCCGTACCATCTTGCCAATAAAAAATAGGTAATTAACAAGATTACTTGCGACGATGCGCTGCCAGTTAGAAGGGTTAAAACGCTCTTAAACAGGCCGTTTTTCAATTTACTATTAAGCGTTTAGTTCGTTGTTAGCTTTAGCTATTTGTTGTTGAGCAGCAATTAGCTTGTCTTCAAGTCGTTTAATTTCAGCATGTTGCTCTTTGTTGCGCTTTCTGTTTGATCGAGCCTGCAAGGCAGAGATTGCCAAACCAACAAGTAGTCCGAAGGCAAAACAAATTATTATGAGAACCGAAAGAGAAATGTCAACATCAACAAATACTAATGACAATGAAGTTTCATCGCTATTCTGAACCGCGAAAAGCACCAATAAAATGAGCACGGTTATTACAAAAACCCACTTTATTATTTTAAATGTATTTCTACTACTCTCTGACATAACTCGCAAATTGGGGAAATTTACGCAGATCGCGAACATTGTCTATATCTGATAACACAGGTAGTGACTCTACTTTAAGATTCATTTCTTGAGCCACCCGAAGAGCGTTTTCTAATACCTGAGAATGGCTCCACTCCTTAAAATCAAGAATAGGCTCATGTAACCTATTCATTCCTATTAAATAGTAACCACCATCTTCAGCTTTGCCAAAAACTACATCAGCTTTTGAAAGTGCACTAAAACCCTTATTTATAATTTCAGCATTTAATTCAGGGCAATCGCTTCCCATAATAATAACCTTTTTATAACCGTTTTCAAACGCCCAATTAAAGGCATTAATCATTCGTTTACCCAGGTTTTTGCCATCTTGAATTTGAAAAGGAAATTTTGAATATGTGGTTGAATCAAAGTTTTTTTCAGACCAAAAAATAACCAAATCACCGAGCGATTTGCTGGCCTGATATACAGCGATTTGTAAAAGCTGCTGATAAATTTCTAGTGTGATTTCGTTGCCTAAATCTGCGGCTAAACGCGTTTTAACCAGTCCTTTAACAGGTGGTTTTGCAAAAAGAATGATACAAGATTTTGGCATTAGCGAAGCATCAATACTTCTTCGCAATAAACTATTCCTTCAGGAGTAAGAGC
>JAGQWA010000461.1 GCA_020437725.1 Bacteroidota bacterium
TAAGAAGCATTACATAGTTTACATGTAGAGCTTACACGCTATCTTAACTTAATGTTCCTCAAATACACTCTATAAATGTTACCCATTCGCGTAGAGTTGGGTTGCAGTTTGTATTATTCTCATGTAATATCTACGCCGATTTTGAATGGGGAGAAGATTTCTTGGAAGACGAAATAGATTTACGACCGTATATTGATACTATAAGACAAAAATGGTATTTGATTGTTGGCATTGCTATTGGATTTGGAGCCCTTGCCTACATAATCAGCCTATTTATAGCCCCAACATACCAAGCAAACACTCTCATATTGGTACGATCAAGTGACATTGTCCAGTTCGATGAGCGATTTCAAGTTCCTTTTGAAAGCCAATCCTTGAGAACCCTCCCTGAATTAGCAATTAGCGACAACATATTACAAACCGTACTAAGACAATTATCTGTAGACAATATTAAACATGTTGATCAGTTGCGTCAACTCTTGAAAGCAACCACAGGAAGTGATCCCTCGGCAATAAATTTAACAGTTTCATATCAAGACCCAATGTTAGCTGCCCAAATAGCATCAATATGGTCAAATGTATTCGTGGAAAAAGCAAACAATATTTATTACGATTTCGACGGTGGACAACTTCAATTTTATGAAAATAAACTTATAGAAGCTGAAACAAGACTCTTAAATGCTGAAGACGAATTGATCGCCTTTCAAGCTACCAATCGCGGACAGGTTATTAGTAATACTTTGTACGCCTATAGTCAACGGCAAATTAACATCTTAGACACTCAGGCGAATTTAACCTTATTGCAACAAGATACCCAAGCCCTTCTTACTACATTAACAAATACCTCACCTAATTCTAAATTGTCATTTGCTGAACAATTGATGTCCTTATCTATACAACTCAGACTGCTAAATTCAGAATCAGCGGTTCCCATTTTATTGCAACCCACCGATGCAACAACACTAACAACAGAAAACAGGTCTGAGCAAGTTGCAATATTAGAAAATATGTTAACAGTTGTGGAAGCTCAAGCTTTAAAGGTAAATGAAGAATTAGCCAAAATAGAACCTTTAATATTAGATTTGCAGCAACAGCTGCAAATAGAAAGCACAGAATATGAGCGATTATCTCGAGAGTTAGTGATTGCTCAAAATACCCATGAGGCTTTATCTCGAAAAGTCGAAGAGGAAAACATCACATCTCAGAATATTGAAAAAGGCATTACTCTTGCCAGTGAACCAAGTGTGCCTATTAGCCCAATTAGCCCTAAAAAAATAAGCAATGCAACGATGGGCTTCCTTATGGGTCTTATTTTGGCAATATTTGCAATTGTTTTAAACCAATGGTGGCAAATATATAATCAATCATAGTCTCTTTGACTCGCACACTCACAACTAAAGCTCCTTACGCTCATTGGAGCAAGGTTGTCAATTGGCCAACTAAACTTTGGAAAAATCTCTTTTTACCAAAGGAAAATTATAAGGACAAAATATGGAAAACAATAGTATTATTCCCAAGGAATTTTGGCATAACCGTCGGTTATGTGTAACCGGTGGTGCTGGGTTTTTAGGATCTTTCGTTGTAGAGAAGCTTAAAGAACGAGGTGCCCAAGACATTTTTATCCCTCGCAAAAGCCAATACGATCTGGTTAATATCGAGGCTGTAAAGCAATTGTTAAGTGATGCAAAACCAGACATTATCATCCATTTAGCTGCCCAGGTCGGTGGTATTGGAGCAAATCGCGATCATCCAGCTGAATTTTTCTATAATAATCTTATGATGGGTACCACCCTATTTCATGAATCATGGAAGGCAGGCGTTAAAAAATTAGTAATTGCTGGGACAGTATGTGCTTATCCTAAGTTTGCCTCAGTTCCATTTAAAGAAGATGATCTTTGGAATGGTTACCCTGAAGAAACTAATGCGCCATATGGTCTGGCAAAAAAGATGCTTTTAGTACAATCACATACTTATCGCCAGCAATATGGTTTTAATTCTATTTTTCTGCTACCGGTCAATCTATATGGACCAAGAGATAATTTTGATCTTGAATCGTCACACGTCATTCCGGCTTTAATCAGAAAATGCATTGAAGCGAAAGCGAATAATCAGCCAGAGATTATTGCCTGGGGAGATGGTTCACCTACTCGTGAGTTTCTTTATGTTGAAGATGCAGCAGAAGGGATCATCCTTGCATCAGAAAAGTTGAACAGCAGCCAACCTGTCAATTTAGGAAGCCACTTTGAAATTAGCATAAAGGAACTAGTAGAAACAATCGCAGAATTAACAGGCTTTACAGGTAAGATTATCTGGGATACATCCAAACCCAATGGCCAACCAAGGCGCAAATTAGATACCAGCCTTAGTAAACAACTATTTGGGTTCGAAGCAAAAACGTCATTCAAAATAGGCTTGAAGAAAACCATTGACTGGTATAAAAACCATCAAAATAGCAAGCTATTGGCCAACAGCTAATCCTATCTTTATTTGGAATCTGGCATAATCTTCGCAATCAGGCAGCAAATAAATTGAGCAAATCTATAAACAAGGAGGAGCAGAAACCAACTGTAAAACCCCCACAATCAATTAAAAAGCAAATTGCACAAGGTAGCGCAATTGCTTTCGGTGGCAATATTGCGGTAAATGTTTTCTCTTTTCTGCTCCATTTAGTCTTAGGACGTTACCTTGGAC
>JAGQWA010000462.1 GCA_020437725.1 Bacteroidota bacterium
TCAATATTGCTAAGCCAAGAGCCGCGCTAGATGTAAGAGGTTCAAATGTGTATAACAGACCAGCTGCACTTATTGGAGCACGTGCAATGGGTACGGAACTCATGACTGGTTCGGGCTTGTGGCAATATCAAACTCAAGGACTCTTGTTTGTACCTAAATTGGCGAATAATGGATACAACCAGATTTCACAACAAAACGATCAAGGAATTTTTTATACCGACGGGAAAGGATCCGATGGTGCCAATTTAGACGGAGATTTAGTTATTGCACCTTGGGTAGAAAACAATGATCCAAATAAAGGTGGAATGAGAATGGATAAAGATGGAAATACAGAATTTCATGGCACCTTAAAATAAACTAAATTGAACATTGACGCTCAATGGTGGAGCGATTTTGTTTTTTGTAGCGACTATAATCTTCGGCCGTTGAATGAAGTTGATACATTTATAAAGGCCAATGGGCACTTGCCTGATATGCCATCTGAAAATGACGTGCTCGAAGAAGGAATGGACGTGGCCGACATGATGGCCATGCAACAACGAAAAATTGAAGAACTTACGCTGTATTTAATTGAATTGCAAAAGAGAATAGATGAACTTGAAGGTAAATTGTAAGGTGGCTTTAAGATTTTTTTAGGGCATTCATCAAAACTTTAGTATAACGTTAATCTCGAATGAAATTCAAATTCAATAATGAGAATATCACTAATTTGCATATGGATACTTATTAACCTTGTCACTCAAGCTCAAGTTCAAGATCAAATCGAATCGAAATTTAAGAATGACATCATTGGATACGGATCTTTCCAAAAAGACTTTCTTCGAGATGACGGTAGTAAGTACTATCAATGGGATTTGGGTTTGACCACTCGACCCTGTTATTTAATTTCTAAGCGATTCTCATTGGGAGTAAATCTTGGAGTTTATCGATTCAACTCACGATATACGAACCAAATAGTGAGACGAGGTGATTACATAAACCGGCTACAATATGGGGCATCTTTAACATATTTCCTCCGGAATAACAACTATAGCACCATGCTTGGTTTGGACTTATTCAGAAGTAATCAACATCACTATAACCACAACTCTGTTGCAATTCGTTCTGAATGGTTAGGCGATTTTGGTATAGATATTTATGTTGGCTATGGGGCAAATTTAGGCAAGAGAACTTACGGATTAATGTGCAATGCCAAGTTCATGGGACATAGATTTTATAATGTTCCAACGGGAGGGTTGAATACCGATGACGAATTTGTTGAGTTGAGACTGGGATTATTTATGAGATAAAAATTATGAAAAAACTAACATGGACGTTCCTTTTTTTGTACTTGGCATTTAATTCCATAGGCAAATCTGATTCCACAAAGAAAATAGTATTTGATTTAAGCGGTTATGGAAACTGTAGAATTGAACGTTTAGGTGACCAAACCAAATATTTGAGATATGAATTAGATCAAATTAACTTCTTGAGAACTGGAATATTTCTTTTTGGTTCGTGTTATTTAGGTCCTACACTAGGTTACGGACTTGAATATTCATTTGATAAAGCTTATTTATCGCGCCGCACAGTAAACAAATTTTATTTCGGACTTACATGGTTTTTAAAAAAAAGCTATAACATAGGGGAACTAAAAATCCATTGTGACATTTATCATACTTACTCTAGAGTTGGTGTGAAAAATAATGGATACTTTGATAAATCTATATATAATGGATTCGAGCAACACCTGACAGTTGCTAGGCTATTTCCAATTGGAAAGCTGCACGCAGGTCCTATAATAAATCTCACAACCTTAGTGCCAACAAAGAATTCAATTAATAGCTCGGTAACAACATCATTACTATTCGGACTAAACCTGATTCTATGAAATCATACATTATTTTACTAATTTTTACCATATCCATATCATCAGTTCTTGGACAAGTAAAGAACGGCGGATTTGAAGAAAACTTTAACATTGATGACCAAATTCCTTGCGGAAACTTAACTAGTATATGGAATCCTTTTGACAATGGTGTTACCGACTGGAATTAATCTCATGGCACTCCACAAATCTTCTGTTCAAGTTTTTCCGATTATTATACTTGGATGCAATACGATAACCTTACACAGAATTTTGAGGGAGTTTATCAAAGTGTAAGCATTAACAAAGATAAAGCATATAGCTTTTCAATAAGATATACTGGCAAAATAACAGTGAAGTTCACGACAGGACTAGTTGCTACTGGTGGCTCTACACCAGTAACCATACCTACCCCAACAAAAGAACAAATGATTTATCAGAGTCAGTCTAATTCTAGCTCCGAGACTGAGGTTTTTATCCCATATATAGTAGCGGATGATAACTACTTGCAACTTTGGATATATGCTAGTGGTCAAAGTAGTAATATTGATGATGTAGTTCTTAATGAAGCTTGCTGTAGCCCAAATTCTACGTATATTTATCAGAATACAATTGATCCACCTAGTAGGTTTGAAGGAGACTATATAAAAGCAGGCGAAAATGTTATTTCAGGCCCTTCAACTGGACCAGTAGTAATTACAGGTTTAAATAACAAAACCATATTCCAAGCCGGAAATTATATAGAGCTCCTACCAGGGTTCAGCACTTACGAAGGTGTAAATTTTGAAGCCCGCATTGGCCCTTGTAATCAAGACCAAGAACTTACTATTTCAATTG
>JAGQWA010000463.1 GCA_020437725.1 Bacteroidota bacterium
TATCTTAATCTTCACCAGCAATCAAATCAGGAGATCACCATGAAACAAGTATATTCCTTCCGATTAGTAGATCCTGAAACTAAAGAAGTTTTAGGGGTTGCATCTTTTAAACACATCGAAGATGCAATGAACTTCTATTCCTCACAAAAACAGAATGACGAAATGAAAATCTTTCAATTTTTCTTTGGGGTAGAGCGGGAAACTTCAACTAAATTCGATGAGGATCTGGATAAATTTATCAAGCATTTAATATGATATTGGGGAGTAATAACACTCCCCTTATCTTAAATTTAAATTAGGAGGTGTTATGAAGTTCTTTCTTCCCAAGAGCCATATTATAGCCAGTAACGAGAATAACTGCGGACAAATGGAATCCGTAGTTAAATGCATTGGATGTAACAAAGAGCACAGGATTGTAACCAATGCACAAAAGTATGTAGACTGGCTAAACGGTGAATTAATTAACAATGCATTACCAGAACTCAACGCAGAACAAAAGGAGTTGTTGATTTCCGGAACGTGTAATTCGTGTTGGGATTTAATGTGGGGTGAAGAAGAAGATTAACAATAACGGGGGCGTATAGCCCCCTTTAATTAGGAGAAAATCATGTGGACAGCAGGTCGTAAAGTAATTCAACCTAATCCTCATTATGAAATCAAGGGGATTAGCATAAGGAAATTGGAAACCATTCTACAGAAACAGGAGGACTTCAATATTGAAATAGAATGGAATAAGCAAATGATTCAATTGGCCCGGATAGTTGCATTGGATTCAATTTGTGAAGGAAAAACCGAGATCCATAACTACGCAAGCTGGAGTAGCATCCTGATCGAAATGAATCGCTTGCTGAACAAAATCAATCCGAAGATAATGCGAAACATCTTCGTAAATACGTTCGGAAGAATCGGTTTGCATTAACAATCATGGGGATAGAAATATCCCCTTAAATTTGGAGTAGTCATGGAAGAACAACTCAACAGGGAATACTATCAAATAATAGAACAGTTGCATCAATGGTCAATCGAAAAGTGGTTGCAATTACCACTTCACCAATCTTGATTTCTGAAAAGCGCTGCAAATCGACAAAGCCATGTAGCAATACAAAGACATGGTTAGCAGTGAAAAGAGAATCAATAAAATTCCCCCGACGCAGATAGGCGGAATGAAGTAAAAACAATCTGCGAGGACAAAGCCCGTTGAGGCACGGAGACGATTCCGGTCACGTGTGAGGGTAAAACAGGATAGCTTAATGCGGACATCGGCAGAGAGCGAATAAAATACCGCTAATAACGGGAGATGTAGTGAGCAATCACGAATAGATTAATGGTAGCGACGCGAAAGGGCACATAGACTTAGTAGCGTTGGTGGATTAAGGAACGATAAATAGGGTTGAGATCCAAAATAATCGTTCGCTTCTACTCAAAGAAGAAACAGCGGATTAAATCTCCACCACCGCTGGCTACCATTATTCTATTTTTTAATTGAAACCAACAAGGAGATTTAAATGAGTCGCAAAACAGTCAATCACGACAACCAAGTATTTGATATGGCACGTAAGGCGGTAGAAAAAGAAGCTGGATCGTTAGGACGTAAAGCATTGCAAGGTAAATACGATACCATGATGCGATTGAACATCAACGCATTTAATGCGAAATTATATCAGGATCGTCAAAATGGTATCAATAACCACAAGCATCGCTTTGAATCCGAAGATCAAGCCAAAACTCATATCGTAAGAAATGCGGAAACCAAAATCCAAAATGGTTGCTTAACAATCAAGCGCAATACTTTTGGAAATTCGGTCTCCGCAGCTATTGATTTCTTGCGTGGCAGATCGTATCAAATCGCAATCGTAAACCAATTCTAAATCATCAATCAATCATATCAATTCAGGAGAAATCCAAATGAATAACGGTCAAGTAGCAGAACAAGTTCAAGCAGGTCAGAATCAAGCCGATTTCAATACCGGCAATTATCCCAATGGTCAGCCTCAACAAACTTCCCAGGTGGTTCCCGGTGCATACATCCAAAAGGGTGAGGTAATCAAGCTCAAAGCAACCGAAGGTGGAATTGTGAAAAGCTTTGAAGCAGTTTGCAGGGGAATCGGCCAAGACCTCGATACAAACGAACTACGGTATCAAGTGGTCACCAACTCTGGCAAGCTTCTGGAGTATTCGCATGCCGAACTAATCGAACGCGAATACAAATCCGGCAAGAATGTTCAATGGTTCTAAGCGAGCCTTGATGATTCAAGACATATCATGCGTGAAAGCTACGGCAAGTAGCGCATTGATATTTTTTCAACAAATTAAAAAACCGCAAGCACCTATAGGTGAGTAATTGGCTGACGTATGTAGTCGTAAGGGAATCTAGCCGCTCTAGACATCCAATTATAGGTTATCAGCAAGTAAGATTTGATAGATAGATCAATGTGAGATTAACATATTAGAGACCTGTTGAAGTCAGGTTAAAGACGATAACAATGCACGTTCGCTCTAATCGTATTATGCTATCAAATCTGAAAGCTGGTTTTTTCCCATCACTAAAAACCATCGGAGTAAAAAATGGAAAAACTAAATAGAGCACAACGTCGTCAACAATTACGTTCTATGCGTCTAAAAAATGATGTTCCACAAAAACCAAAAGAAGATACCCTGTTTTGTATTACAAGGCTTG
>JAGQWA010000464.1 GCA_020437725.1 Bacteroidota bacterium
ACTATGCTCTTGAGCATAAATTACCCGTAATTATTATAAGTAAATCTGGCGGTGCAAGAATGATGGAAGCGGCTTTTTCGTTGATGCAAATGGCCAAAACATCAGCCAAATTGGCTTTGCTTGATAAAGCCAAACTGCCTTTTATTTCTATTTTAACTGACCCCACAACTGGAGGGGTAACAGCATCTTACGCTATGCTTGGCGATGCGAATATTGCTGAACCAAATGCATTAATTGGTTTTGCCGGACCAAGGGTTATAAAAGAAACCATTAAAAAAGATCTTCCAAAAGGATTCCAACGCTCGGAGTTTTTATTAGATCATGGATTGGTAGATCTTATTTCTCACAGAAAAGATTTAAAACGAGATGTGGGCAATCTTCTTTGCATGATGAAGGTGGGAAAGAAAAAGAAGAAAAAGGAAGATGAAGCAATAGATGCCTAACACTCTAGGTGGGAAAAAGCTGATTAAACGGCTTTTGTTAACCTTTTTCTTAGTTGCTTTAATTGGCTTTCTTGTTCCTGAGAATTTCATTTGCCCTGTAGATGGCGCATCTAAATCCGATTACAATCAAGAGTCATTTTGGTATTTCCCATGGGGAAAATCAGTTACCCATAAGGGCGTGGATATTTTCGCAAGTGAAGGGCAAAAAGTATTGTCTGCAACAAATGGAATTGTTTTGTACAAGTCAGAAAATTTTGGGCCAGGCGGCAAGGTGGTTATAGTATTGGGACCTAAATGTCGATTACATTATTACGCCCATCTTCATGAAATTAACTGTAATATTTTTCAATTCTTAAGCCAAAAACAAATAATAGGTAAAGTTGGTAGAACTGGCAATGCAAATGGCAAGGCACCGCACTTACACTATTCAATTTTCACCCCAATTCCATATCCTTGGAACATAGATGGAGGAAAACAAGGAATAAGAAAAATGTTCTTTGTTAACCCGGTAGAAAAACTCAATTCTTATTTCAACAAGAATTAGAATCTCAATTCCCTAAAAGCTTGTGCGAATTCAAGCAACTCGTTATCTGTAATAATTAATGGTGGCGCTAACCTTACCGCATTTATATTAAACAAAAACCAATCGGTAATAAACCCATTGTTTACCAATTGCTTACACGCCGAATGTACCTGCTCAAATCCTTCTAATTGAATGGATAATAATAGGCCTATTCCGTTAACTTTAAAAGGTGATAAAGCTTCTTTAATAAGCTGCTCCTTTCGCGAAACTTCCAAAATTAACCCGCTATCAAAAAGCCATTTATTAGCCGCCAAACCTGCCGCACACGAAAGCGGATGCCCGCCAAAAGTGGTAATATGGCCAAGTATGGGGTCATTTTTAAATGCCGCCATTCGCTCAGTTGAAGTAACCACTGCGCCTAAAGGAAGTCCGCCACCAAGGGCCTTGCCCAATACCAAAATATCAGGAATCACATGGCTCCATTCAAATGCAAAAGGCTTTCCCGTTCTACCAAAACCCGTTTGTATTTCATCTAAAACCAATAAAGTACCTGTTTCTAAACAACGCGCTTTAACTGCTTGCATATAATGTTCGTCTGGCACAAATGCGCCTTTTTCACCTTGAATAGGCTCTACAACAAAACAAGCAGTGTCGGTATCAATTGCTTCAAGCGCGGCAATGTTGTTATATGGAATTTGTTCGCACTTGGGCAATAATGGCCTAAATGCGGCTTTTAACTCTTCGCCACCGGCTATACTCAAGGCACCTTGCGTGCTTCCATGATAGGCATTTAAGCACGAGATTATTTTTGATCTACCCGTTAGCCTCTTAGCCAATTTCATGGCTGCTTCAATGGCTTCGGCCCCTGAGTTGGTAAAATAGGTGCAATTGAGATCTTGCGGCAACTGGCCAGCAAGCCATTCAGCATATTCAACTTGCGGGCTCTGCACAAACTCACCATAAACCATTACGTGAGAATGTTTGTCAATTTGTGCTTTTAATGCTTTATTTACTACCGGATGCTGATGGCCAATATTGGCAACGGCAATTCCAGAAATAAGGTCTAAATATTTCTTTCCAAGCACATCATATTGATAACACCCTTCTGCCCTTTCAATTTCAAGCATTAAGGGAAAATCATTGGTTTGGCCAAGATGTTTTAAGAAAGCACTTCTCTTTGACAATGCGGATAATTTTGGTTCAATATATCTAAAATAAAAAGAGCCAAAACGAATGCTTTGGCTCTGTCCTTATTTCTGCAAATTCTAATCTTATTTTCTTGCAATTACTTTTTCAGCTGCTGCAATAATGTTGCTTTCGTCTAAACCATATTTCTTAAGCAAATCAGCAGGTTTGCCGCTTTCGCCAAAAGTGTCTTTCACGGCTACATATTCTTGTGGCGTAGGCAGGTTTCTGCTTAAGCAATTAGCAACAGCATCGCCAAGTCCACCATTTATTTGGTGTTCTTCGGCCGTAACCACACAACCCGTTTTCTTTATTGAAGTTAAAATGGCTGCCTCGTCAAGTGGTTTTATGGTGTGAATATTAATTACCTCTGCATTAATGCCTTTTTGGGCAAGCGCATTTGCTGCCTCTAAAGCCGGCCAAACCAAATGACCAGTAGCTACAAGTGTAACGTCAGTTCCTTCCTTTAACATAAGCGCTTTGCCAATTTCAAAGCCACCTTCAGCTGGTGTAAAATTG
>JAGQWA010000465.1 GCA_020437725.1 Bacteroidota bacterium
ATTATCTTGGTTTTTCTTTTTCTAATATCTGCAGAACAATATGCTAATGCAGGCGATCCAAAACATTGCAAGTGCCGTGGGTGGGCAATGACGGCAAGAAGTAAATTTTCTGATGGGAAACATACTGATATTCTTAAAGACGGAAAGTTGCAACACCCCATCACCACTTTTTCAAGAGAAAACGGCGGATGGTACAATCCAGATGATGATCAAAGTACAAACCTTGCATCCTTAAGGCAAAAGATTAGTAGCACATACATAAATCTTAGAAACACAACTGACAACAGGATGAAAGAACTATATGAGGATATACTAGCTGAAGCGAATGAATCCATTGGCACATTCGACATTACAATTGATGGACACGAAAGTGACAATGCAAGAATAGCCAAGGCTGCGGCTATGGTTTATCTGGTAAATATGAACGATGATGGAACTACTCTTTCTTCTCCAACCACTTATAGAGACAAGGCCATTAATGCAATTCAGAGACTTAAATGGAGTAGTTCTGAAAATCCTGATGATTATTATTATAAACCACGTCAAGGAGGCTATAGCAATAGGTCATATTGGCTTGGCAAAACCCTAATTATGTTATTACAAGCCTACGATTATTTAAAAGCTGTTGAACCTAATAATAGTGATGTTATTGAGTGTGGGCGAATTTTACAGTGTTATACTCGTCATTTGTATGAAGCAGGAGCTTCATCTCTTTGGGGACACTATTTTAGAAGAAATAATCATTCACTAATGATTGCAGGTGCGGTCGGGCTTGCATCAGTGGTTCTTGCAGACCATGGAGCCAGTAATCTCGAGCCCAACTATCAGCCTGCGGTTTGGGCTGCTTCTTCAAATTGGCGAATTCTGAAAACTTTATTTGATGACAAGGAAAGTAAACATGAAAGTACTCGAGGGGACATTAATGGGTTTGGTGAAGGCCCACACTATTTTAGAATGTCTTTCGAAAACTTAATGCCTTTTTTCTTAGCTTATAAAAATGGCAATCCAACAATTGACCAAACTAAAAAATTTAAACCAAAAGGCGAAGCCAGAAGATGGTTCTCATTTCCAAGAGAGCAAGAATTAGAAACCACCTATTGGGACGATCCTGATATAGAAAACTTGATTATTTGGTTTAGCGACATGAAAATGCCATCTGGTGAGTATTTAAATACTGACGACAGCCATGTAAAACAACATTTTTCAGGAATTGTAACCTACAGAAAACCATACCTTACTAAGCATCTAATTAATGAGAACTTTGCTTCTTTAGACAAAAGGTATGTTGACTTTAGACCAGATATCTTGGCTGCTCTATCTGAAGGCTTTTTGTTAGAGGAAGCATCATTTAAAAATAATTTGGCTGTTCATGCTAGTGGCGACGCAAATTTGACCCTTATTGGCTACGGCTCGCCAGATGACAAACTAAAAAAAATTCAAACACTTTACTTTAATGCTGAGAATGAAGCCAACGGAACCCATTACCTACCCATCACTAAAAAGCAGCTTTTGGTAGAATGGTTTGGATCAGAAAAAGACTTACAAGAATTTGTTGATGCCCATGAACAGTGGGATCCTTTAAATATTATTCTGGCACAAGGTGGTTAATATCTATTGCTAGATCCCGGTTATGATGGAGATGAACCAGCATTTTTCCAAGAAGCTCATCGCCATAACACTATTTGTCGATTCACTAGTGGTGGTGATTTAAAGGGCTCAAAAACCAAGACTGCGGAAATTATTGACTTCGAAATAGTTGGTGATCGAGGTTACATAATTGCAGAAGTTAAAATGACCACCAATGTAACCTTCAGGAGAACTGTGAAGTTTTACAGTGTGGATGGCGAACGATTTTACCAAATTGATGATGAAATGATCGGAAATCCAAACTCGGTTGAGAACCACACGTACTGGTCATTTTGGCATGGGGCAGGATATTCAGGCGACAATACATTTGATTTCAACTCAACTGATAAAAGAGCTGTCTGGGATGGTCAGTGCACTGCTGACGATGATCCGCGAATTGAAGTTTTGTATATGGACTTATGCAACCTAAGTGCAACGCTCGATTTTCATCAGTTGAGTTCACTATATAAAACCAGCACAGAAAAGGGTGAGTATGATGACTATACAATTCTAATTACTAAAGTGTCGGATGCCTGGCACTATCACATGCGTACATTATTAAAGCCTACCTACTGCAATGAAGATACTTACATAGCTTATAAACCAGTAAGCACAAATGGCGGAGGCGGAAGTAAAATTAACCCAAGCTCACCAAATAAGACAGGCGCAAACCTATGGACAGATTTGAATTTGAGAGATTTTGTTAATGTTTTTGACAGGTGGACTGGAGACACACTTCAGACGGACGCAAAAGACCTTTGGATTGTATTAAATACAAATATTCCAACCACAGCCTGCAGTATGAATGGTTTTATACATCATTATTATTTAGATAGCGGGAAAAACGTTATACTCAATGATACCCAATTGTTCAAATCTAACTTCATTATCACCGATTTTGGCTTTGAATACTATGATAAATTTAACTACAAAGGAAGGTTAACGGTTTCCGATAGTAATGATACTGTGTCACTGTATTTACCAGATGTACCAAATCCTTTATACTCGGACATGGTTGAAACA
>JAGQWA010000466.1 GCA_020437725.1 Bacteroidota bacterium
ACAATGGGTTACTTCTCTTGTAACAATCCATTAATACCAAAAACAAGGTTTTATGAAGTTCTATTTCTTATTGTTCGTGGTAGCCATTCTTTCATTTACTCCTCGTCAACAGCAAGCATTCAACTTTGAATCTAATTGTGATTGCGATTCAGTTTGCAAGAATTCAAATTATCACATTATTGGCAACTACTGCGAAATACAATCGACTAAATGTAAAGACATTGACTCGTTTGCGCAAGCCGCTAATGGGTATAAACTATTGGTGGCAATTCATAAACCCAAAACCAGAATTGGAGATGTAAATGGCATCTCTGTTTATAAGGAGAAAGCATCGCTATGTCAAATTAAATTACAAAGTGCCCTTAAAAAAGACTCATTGTATCTCATAACAATTGACATGGCTAAACCCAACCATGCACGATTGAGAAGACCCATGATTAAGTTTTCTTTTTCACCTGCAAAGACTTTAAATGAATTTTACAGCGAAACCGTTCGTGAAGCAGGTTCCAATAAAAACGGCTCAACAACCGTAGATTTAACAGAGAATTTTAACTGGGAAGGATGGCGGAAATTGACCTATTATTTCACTGCCAAAGGCGGTGAAAAGTTCATCAACATTTGCCCCAATTTTCCGCTAACTGAAAACGATGAAATTGAATTTAAGTCTTACTATGATAATCTCACAATTGAGCCTTATAAGTGAATTGAATTAGAAATGCAGCAAGGCTATGTTTGCAACATGGCATTGGCGTTTCTCCATAAACCATTTCCATTAAACAACTCATTAAAACAAGAGCTGAAGCTTTCGTTTCTCATTAGCGCTTTTGTCTTTTTGTTCCTGTTCATTTTTCAACCTTTTGGCATTAACAATATCGGTGGAAGTAAACTCATGGTAACCGGTGCATTTGGAGCCATTTGTTTCGTTTGCATGATGTTGGTTGAGCTTACCCTGCCTAGAATGTTTGGCTCCTTTTATAATGAAGAAAATTGGACCACTGGCAAAAACATTCTTCACAGCCTGGCAGTAGTGTTGGTGGTGGCCATTGGTAATTTTCTATTGGCATCGTATTGGAATTTTCATGAAATGTCGGTTTTATCATTTCTACTGTTTGTTGGCTATACCCTTGTTATTGGTGTGTTTCCAGTCTCAATGCACACATTGCTTCAGCACGCACGGTTAAACCATAAATATGTTGAGCAATCGGTAGAATTTGCTGAGCATTTCCCATCTCCCCAAACTCTTCCAAAACAAGATTCAATTGCCATTCTAGACGAAGAAAATCGAGAAGCTGTTCAACTTGAAAAACACGAATTATACTTCGCAAAATCATCCGATAACTATGTAGAAATTCATTTTATGCAAAACGGCGAATACCAAAACCATTTGGTGAGAAATAGCTTAAAAAGTATTGAAGACCAACTGGCTAAACATACAGAATTTTACAGGTGCCATAGATCTTATTTGGTCAACACCAATCATATTAAAAATGTAGGCGGAAACGCGCGTGGATTGAAACTAAAGCTTCACCAAACGTTGCCTGAAATACCTGTGTCGAGAAGTAAAAACCAAGAATTCTCCAACAGATTCGGTTCCCATTCGTCCCAATAGCTTCCTGTTGCTCCCAAAGCCTTCCCATTAGTCCCAATTACTTGTGCAGCCTTGTTTCTGAGCACATGTTTGTGTTCGAAATAATCGCAACATGAAGGCATTAATCATATCTATTTTACTCTTGTTTTCGCTAGCGGCAAGTGCGCAAGACAAAAACTCATATCGTTTTGCACAAACCTATGTTGGTTATAAAGCGAGCTACCTTAACCATTTCGGCTCTCAAACAGTGGCTCCACATTTAAACCAGAACTTGACAATTGGCGGTTTGCATTTCTGGGGCAAAGCAGACTTTTATGTCACCTTTCCTGTGGGATTATCTACTCTAGGAAAAGAATCTAATTATAGTTATACCGAAGGCGTTCAAACTGGCGGAAGGTGGATACCTTTTGGATTAAGCAATAAATCGCCAAGGCTTTATTTGGGTGCTCATTGGAACAATCCCAGCATCAATTCAGATGCAGGAGCTTACTATTCGCAAGCGGGCCTTGGATTAGAAACTGGTATTGTTTTGGTCGTGAAAAAATCATGGAGTGTTGAGTTGGGTGCTCACTACACGGTGGCTAATTCATTTGATTATTTCACATTTAGAACCGCATCAGAAAATGTACAAATTCCCAATGTGGGTTTCGATTTTGGGGTGAAGAAGTACTTTGATTTCACGCGTTCGCTCGAAAAAGAATCGTCTCAAAAATTCCTTGCTGAAACGTATGTTGAGATGAAGGACAAAAAGCACCTGAATGCTTGGGAATTGGCCGCCGGCCCATCATCATCTATCCCATTAACAGAACTTGGTTACTTGCAAGGCATTGATTGGTTACCGAATAAACCACTTATTGCCATTAACCCCGACCTGAGTTTAGGTTTCTATTTCCATAAGCCCGATATGGTGGTAAGAGCAGCATACCGCCCTATAACCAAATTTACCAGTGGTCATGATTTAGCAGTTCAGTTTAAGGAAAACCGTGTACCGGTTAAAAAGGTAAAAAAGATAATCATAAGCAGTAGTAGCCAAACGGTGAGCACGGACAATTTCTA
>JAGQWA010000467.1 GCA_020437725.1 Bacteroidota bacterium
TTGGTTATGTGGTGAGAAGCATTTCTTTCTATTCGTTTCGATGTGTATTCAGAATTGAAGAACATGCTTTCAATAAGTCGATATTCCATTATAAGCGAGAGAATTACCATAGAAATTAAAGCAATAACTACATGCCAATTAATTTTTCTAGCTCGTATAAAATGAATAAAGAAGTATAAGGAGAGCATTAAAAAGAAGAAAAAACTAACCGAGTAAAAATTGGAATACAGCACATAAACCGCTAAAATGGCTGCATTTTTAAACGAAACTCCCGCTTTATTAATCTGTAAAAGTGCCATTAAAACCATAGGCTGGCCTGCTATGCTCAAGCCCCAAAACTGGGCAAAGGGCAATAATGCAAAAAACAAAGCCCCAATGGCTATAGAAAATTTTGATAGGTCCATTTCCTTTAGTAAGTAGTACATTCCCCATAACGCCACAAAATGCATAATTAACTGGTTAATAATCATCGCCTTAAACGTTCCGAAAAGAAAATGCAGCCAAAAGAGCAGGTAAAACTCATTGTACAACGATAGCCTAGGAGCCGACATTATTTGAGATACTGGTGTGTAAGAGTCAGCGAAAATCAGCTCAGGGTTTGCCGATAATATTCTATACCATACAACATGTGAATCAAGATGATCGCCAACCCCTAAATAAACATCTTGACCAAGTAAAACAAGTGGCAAACAAAATAGCAACACCACCGCATTAAGAAATGCAAAAGATGATGTTACATTCGAAACCGATCTATAAAAACTCGAAACCATTAATTGGGAAGAAAGACTTACTAAGTCAAATGTAAATCAAGGGGGTATAACTATTTGTTAGATGGGTTTTAGTTCGTTTGAAACAAAGCAGGTACTTGTTACCGGAGCCAATGGCTTTATAGGCTCAAGCGTGGTAAAAGCATTTGCTGCTAATGGCGCCAGCGTTACTGGGATTATTAGGCAAAACAGTGATCTTTCTAAACTTGATGATTTTAAAAATAAAGTTGACTTACGCATTGTAAATCTTGAAGACGCTGTTGCTGTAAATGAGTTATTAAAAGAAATTAGGCCCAGCTACATTGTTCATGCTGCCCAGCCATCTGCTCAAGCCGCTTATGGGCTTAGCAACCCAAAGGAGTTACTGGGTCAACTGAATTTAACCGCCACTATTGCTACCAATCTTTTAGAAGCATCAAAAAATTACCTACCCGAAAAATTTGTTCATTGCTGTGGCTCTGCCATTTATGGTAATTTAAATACCAGCCCGTTTTCTGAAGATTGCGAGCCAATGCCCGATTCTCCTAGGGGTTTGATAAAACTTCAAGAACGGAATTTAATGCGCTATTACGCTCAAAATTTTAATATGCCCGTAGTACTAGGTAGAATATTTAGGGCTTATGGCCCTTGGGATTCAAGCAAGAAGATTATCGTAAAAGCACTTGATGTTTATAGAAACGGCGGCTCATTACCCCTTTCGCCAGAACCGTTTATGCGCGACTATGTTTTTATAGATGATATTTCAGAAGGTATTTTGAGAATGTGTGCAACTGACTTACCAAATGGCACTGAATTGAACCTAGGCAGCGGAACACAATACAGCGCGGCTCAAATTGTGAATGAATTAGAGGTATTGTTGAACGATCGCATTGATATTTCAACCGAAAAATTTCCTAAAAACTTTCTTGACAAAATGCAATACTCAGCTGATTTGAGCAAAACGAGAAAATTGCTAAAATGGACCCCAAGCACATCTCTAAAAGATGGTTTAAGAGCAACTATAAAATGGCACAATTGGGTAAATGAGCACTAGCGCACCTACCATTTCAGTTGTTATTCCGGTTTATAATAACCAAAACACCTTGGTTGAATTAACCAAGCAACTCACCGGTCTTTTCAGTCAGCATAATCTCTCGTTTCAAATAATTTATGTTAACGACGCGTCTAAAGACCAATCTGCTGCCCTACTTAAAAAATTGCAGCATGAAAATGAACAAATAGCGTGCATTTATCATGAAATAAACCGCGGTCAACATCTTGCCATTCTTTCGGGACTTAAATATGCAAATGGTGACTATGTGGTTGTTATGGACGCCGATTTACAAGACAATCCTCTGCATATTTATGATATGTATAAAAGCATTAGCTCAGAAAATGAAGCCGTTTTTATTCTTCGGCGGGGTATTTATCAATCAAAAATGAGAATGTTTACTTCATGGGGAATTAAATCGATAGTTAGAAATTTAGTTGGCCTTCACCATAAAGCGGGTAGTTTCTTTTTAATGTCACAATCAATTCTTCAAAACGTTGTTAATCTGGCTAGCAACTGCAAATACCCTTACATAACCATTATTGCGGCACATTGTGCTGGGCATATTAGTTATGTTGCTGCAAACAGATCTAAACCACTTGGAGACTCAAATTACACTTTTAAAAAAAGGCTTAGTGCGGCATATAAGGCGCTTTATTGTGCCGTTTATTGTAAAACCATAGCTAAATCAATACGCGGCTAGCATTTTCTATAGCTGCTTTAAAGTCTTTCGGATGACTTTCTGAAACATGTGCATTGTTAAGCGCACGTCTTACATCAGAAACAATCTCTTGCTGGCTAAACATGTTTAAATCAGCATAATATGATCGCCGAAGAAACC